>CABZLA010000004.1 GCA_902526435.1 uncultured Prochlorococcus sp.
TTTGACCAATCGTTTATTGAAATTTTAGAAAAAGAAGAGTTCATAATTGATTTTAGAAATAGACTACATTGCGATGTATATAGTGATAAAAATCATACAGAAAGAAAACTAATAAAAAGTTACGACGCTTTAAATGATTTTTATTTTAAATCTGTTGAAGAAGATATTTCCCCTACTAATCAAATTCAAATCGAAATAGATGATGAAATAGTAAACGAATATAAAGGTGATGGTTTAATTATTTCTTCATCAACAGGTTCCACAGCTTACTCTATGGCAGCAGGTGGTCCAATAGTACACCCCTCAATAAATGCATTTGTTATAAATCCAATATGTCCAATGAGTTTAGCCAGCCGCCCAATAATTATTCCTGATACAAGTAAAGTAATTATAAGAGCCGTTCAAAATAATAAAAGAAAAATAAAACTATGGAAAGATGGATCAAAGTGTATGACTATAAAAGAAAGTGATTATTGCGAAATTAATAAATTAGTAAAACCCTGCAAGATGATTAAATTTGATAAAAGCGTTTCCTACTACATTACATTAATTAAAAAGCTTGATTGGAAAGGTGATTTATCATTAAAAAATAATCAAAGTAATTAGATGGCATTAGAAATAGAAAGAAGATTTCTTATAAAAAACGATTACTGGAAAGAATTTATAACCAATAAAACTTCGATAGAGCAGGGCTACCTTTCCTACAATTTAGAAGATTGGATCATAAGAATCAGACTTAGCGGTAAAACTTTTAAAATAGCACTTAAAAAACATATAAAGAATTTTACTAATTATGAATATGAATTCCCAATTCCAAATAGTGAAGGTGAAAAAATCATGTCAACTTTGACAAATAAAATTAAAAAAGAAAGATTCTATTTAGAAGTTGATAACAAAAATTGGATTGTAGATTGTTTCAAAGACAAAAACTTTCCATTACAAATTGCTGAAATTGAACTTAATTCAGAAAAAGAAGAATTTATTCTCCCGCCTTTTGTATCAAGAGAAATTACAGGTCTCAAAATTTTTACTAATCTTAGTCTCACAAAACGTCCCTTTTCAAAATGGGAAAACAAAGATTAAAAAAATTCAAATAAAATAGTCAAAAAATCCACTTTATCTTTATATTTTCTTTATATTTGAAGTATCTTTTTATTATTTATCGATATGTATGGTCTTTATGACAAAGATGGAGTATTAAGATTTATCAACTCTGATAAAGAAGCTTGTCTTGATTATGCAAAACTTTTTGAATTGAATTCAGCACATTGTTGTTTAATGAATTTAATAGCCAATATGGATAGCGAAAATAATATTAATCTTGATCTGAATCAGGCAGAGAACAACAATTGAATCCATCTCTACAGATTTTTCCGTGATCCATTGCCCAGTTCAATAGTGCAACTCTATTTTTGGAGCCTGTTTTGGTAAACATATTACTCACATGATTATCAACAGTTCTTTTACTAATAGTAAGCTTTACGGCAATTTCTTGATTTGTGAGCCCATCTGCCACTAAATCTATGATTTCCATCTCTCTAGATGAGAGACCCATCATATCAATGTCGTTTACACCTTCTTCAACCATTTGCATTTAAACAGTTCCTTTTATATATTAATTGAGTTTAGCAGTAACAGTAAACTTCTTAACCAAGTAGGAAAAAAAAGCAATTGAAATCAAAACTTCAGAAAACTTTAGAAAAAAATTCAAAAGTAATTACAGCAGAATTAATGCCGCCAAGAGGAGGGGACCCCATAAGATCTCTTAAAATAGCACAACTTCTGAAAAATAAGGTTCATGCTGTTAACATTACAGATGGAAGTAGAGCAATAATGAGGATGTGCAGCTTAGCAATGTCTAAACTATTACTGGACGATGGGATAGAACCAATAATGCAAATCTCTTGTAGAGATCGTAATAAAATTGCTTTACAATCAGATATTCTTGGAGCAAATGCCTTAGGTATTAAAAATATTTTATGCATTACAGGAGATTCTGTAAAAGCTGGTGATCAGCAAGAAACAAAAGCCGTTCATGAATTTGAGGCAGTGCGATTATTAAAACAAATTCAATCATTCAATCAAGGAATTGATCCTACTTTTGAAAAACTTCCAGACAAAAGAACTGAAATTTTTTCAGGTGCTGCAGTAGATCCAAGTTGTCGAAATCAAAGAAGTTTAAAAAGTAGAACAATTAAAAAAAAAGAGGCTGGAGCAAATTTCTTACAAACTCAAATAGTTATGGATAGAAAATGTTTAGCAGATTTTTGCAACGAAATCAGCAATCCACTTGAGATACCAGTTATTGCAGGAGTATTTCTTTTGAAATCATATAAAAATGCTCTCTTCATAAATAAATATGTACCTGGAGCGAATATTCCTGAACATATTTTAAATCGTCTCAAAGAAGCAAAAAATCCACTTCAAGAAGGGATATTAATTGCTGCAGAACAAGCTAAAGATTTTATTAATATTGCAGAGGGAATTCACCTTATGGCAGTCAAATCAGAACATTTAATTCCAGAGATACTTGAAAAAGCTGGACTCAATCTGGAATGTTAATCAAATCAGTTCCCAGTAATTCTGCCATAGCTTTTTGTTGAGGAGATGGTTCAGTTAAATCTAATCTTCTTGAGTCTGTTATTAACCAATCCAAAGAAGCATCTTTCAAGTCAAAATGGTCTCCATTTTTTCCAACACAGTATCTACCAAATACTAATTTATCGACAAGTTGCACTCCTTTCCCAATTTTTGAATAATCAAAGATTATAGAGTTATCTATAGTTGCACCCTCACAAATGCAACAACTTGGTCCAATCATAGAGGGTCCAATAATAGTTGCACCATCTTCTATTCTTGTCATCCCTCCAATATAAACTGGTCCTTTTATATTAACTTTATCCCAATTTGCAGCAACATTAAGACCCGTAAAGACTCCAGGCTTAATTTCTTTTCCAGGAATTTCCACTTGCCTTACTTTACCTAATAAAACATTTCTAATCGCACTCCAATAATCAGGAACTTTTCCAATATCTACCCACTCAAAATCCATCGGCAAAGCAAAAAATGGCAAATCCATTTCAACAAGTTTAGGAAATAGATCAGCTCCTATATCAAATTTATCTCCTGATGGAATATAGTTAAAAATCTCGGGCTCAAAAAGATAAATACCAGTATTAATTGAATCACTCAAAGCGTCATCTATATCCGGTTTTTCTTGAAAAGCTTTAATTCGCCCATTTTCATCAGATACTACAACTCCATAACTCGATACCTGATCTCTAGTTACCTTTTTTGTTATTAGGCTTGCTATCGCACCTTTTTTCTTATGATTCTTAACGGCTTCAGTCAAATCTAAATCAACTAAGGCGTCGCCGCACAATACAACAAAAGTTTCATCAAAAAAGTTTTGAAAATCTTGAATTTTTTTTAATCCTCCGGCCGAACCTAAAGCATCACCAATCATTTCTCCATCTTCAATTCTTCCTTCAAAGCTGTAGGCTATCTCAACACCAAATCTTTGTCCGTCCCTAAAATAGTTTTCAATTTCCTCTGCAAGATGAGAAACATTTACCATTATTTCTTTAAAACCATGTTCTTTTAAAAGTTCCAATAAGAATTCCATCACGGGTTTTTGCAAAATAGGAATCATTGGTTTAGGAATAATATGCGTTATTGGCTGAATGCGAGTTCCTTTGCCTGCTGCAAGTATCATTGCCTTCATCAGTTCTATATTCCTCTTTTCTAAAGATTATACTTTATTACTCTTTTACTACTAAGCAGCAGTCGAAGAAGTTTCTGAAACCTCAAGATTTTCAATAGGTAATTGAGCTAATTCTCCATCTGGAATAATCCTTTTAATTTGTATTGGCCCATAGAGAGAATATTGTTGTTTTAATTCAATTTTATTTTCTGATGATAAAAATAACAAAGCCCAAAATACACCCAGTCTGTCTTTATCTAAATCACTTTTTACTACTGTCTGCCATTTATTAACTAAATATTCAAAATCGGTCCATTGTAATGCCTTTTCCCATCCATCAAGAAAATTGCCAAGTGCTTTAGTTGTTTCAGGTAGCTTTTCACGATGTGCTAAAGATTGAACTTTAGAGATCAAAACCTTATCAGAATATTTTTTATTTCTTTTCCTTTTCGTAAGCAAAAGATCCTGTATTTCAATTATTTCTGCAATAGACTCCAACTGACTAACAAGTTCTCCTAATGTAGACGTACGTTTAATAACAGGTTGAGCTACAGATCTTCTTCTAAGATATTTTTCAGGATATTTTGGTATGTCAAATCCTTGATTAATCCATTCTTGATTATCCATCCCAATTTCTTCTTCATAACCTAATGATTTTTCTTTAAATAGATCAGATTCTAAAACTTGAGCTTTTAAATTAACTAATACGGAGGCGGCAAAAAATGCTTCACTTGTCTCAGATAAGTCTTTTTGATATGAAATTTGATTATTGGATGAATACTGTAAATTTTGATTAAACTCCTCTAAAAAACTATCGATAACACTTATAACATCAATATCCCATGGATCAAGATCACCCCTTCCAGCTGCATCTTGAAGGAATTTTATGAGTAATCTAGGTCCTAACTGTGACCTATCAATAGAATGAGAATTAGTTACTTTAATTAGATATAATCTTTTTCAAGATATCTTTATATCAATTGTTATGCCAAAAAATAATAAACATGTTAAGAAAATTATATAGTTGGTGCTTTTAATATTTGATTTGATTTATTCCCAGCAAAAATATTTGTCTTTGGTGTGCTTTTAACAGCATTTAAATCTCTATCAACCAAGTTATTTATTGTAGCCAAATAACTCTCTGTTACTAATCTTGGATATAAACCTATCCCGATTATTGGCAAGAGTAAACAGGCTATTATGTATATCTCTCTAGGCTCTGCATCAATTAAATTCTTATCTTCAGTTAACTTTGGATTTTCCTTACCAAAGAAAATCTCACGTAACATTGAGAGTAAATAAATTGGAGTAAGTATCACCCCTATTGCAGCTAAAGATGCCATTATTACTCTAAAAGGCAAAGTATAAACTTCATCCGTAACAAATCCAGTAAATACCATTAACTCAGAAACAAATCCACTCATACCTGGTAAGGCAAGAGAAGCAAGAGAGCAAGCAGTCCATAATGCAAACATAATGCGCATTTTTTGTCCTACTCCGCCCATTTCATCGAGTTTTAGAGTCTTTGTTCTGTCATAAGTTGCTCCTACAAGAAAAAATAAACTTGCCCCAATTAGTCCATGACTAACCATTTGCAACATCGCTCCACTTGTCCCAAGACTACTAAAACTTCCTATTCCAATTAAGACAAAACCCATATGACTTATTGAACTATAAGCAATTTTCCTTTTAAGATTTCTTTGTGCAAATGATGTTAATGCAGCGTAAATTATATTAACTACTCCAAGAACTATTAATAGTGGAGAGAATTGAGCATGTGCAATAGGTAATAATTGTGCATTAAATCTTAAAAGAGCATATCCTCCCATCTTCAATAAAATACCTGCCAATAACATATGTACAGGTGCTGTAGCCTCCCCATGAGCATCAGGTAGCCAGGTATGCAAAGGGACAATTGGGAGTTTCACACCAAAAGCAATTAATAAAGCTATGTAGCAAAGGATTTGAAAGTTTTGGCCAAAATTTTGATTAGCCAAATGAGAAAACTCAAAGTTTGGAACTTCAGTCCCATAAAAACCCATTGCCAATGCAGCCAAAAGGATAAAGATAGAACTACCAGCTGTGTAGATGATGAATTTTGTAGCTGCATATTGTCTATTTTTTCCTCCCCAGATAGCTAAAAGTAAATATACTGGTAAAAGTTCTAGCTCCCAACTTAAAAAGAATAAGAGCATATCTTGAACGGCAAAAACAGCAATTTGTCCTCCATCCATGATAAGTATTAAAAAGAAAAATAATTTAGGTTTAAACTTTACTGGCCATGCAGCTAAGACAGCTAAGGCTGTTATAAAACTAGTTAATAATATAAGAGGCATTGAAATTCCATCAGCTCCGACTGACCAAGTAAGACCTAGCTTTGGAAGCCAATTTATACTTTCTTTAAGTTGAACGTCTTCATTATTGATATCAAAACCGTTTATGTAAGATCCTACAGTTACTAGAAAAGTAATTAAAGCAACACTTAAAGCGAACCATCTTACTTGTTTACCCTCTCCGTTATCAGGGAAAAAAGGTATCAAAAATGCGCTCCCAATAGGGAAAAGAATAGATACTGATAGCCAGGGAAAATCAGATAAACCTCCACCCAATGTTCCTATTGTATGTAGTGCAAATTGTGTAAAAAAATAGCTGCTCAAATGAATAAGAAATTGATCTTAAACAAATTCTAGAAATTATCTAGATTTTTTCATCCCATGGACAGTGAAGACACACATTTGTTATTAAGTTACTTGGGGTGATTGGAAACCAAATATTGCTACCAACAAAATGACCCCTCCAAAAACTATAAGAGCATAGAATTGAGCTCTACCGGTTTCGAAATACTTTAAACCCTCTCCACTTCCCAATGTTAGAAGTCCAGTAAGATTTACCACTCCATCAACAACTTTGGAATCTACTTCTAAAACTTCTTTTGCAAGTTTTCTACTACCTTTCACAAAAAGTTTTTCATTAATATCATCTAAATACCATTTATTTGATAAAAACTTATTAACAGATGGAAATCTTTGTGCGAATAATATTGATAAGTTAATTTTCTTAGCAAAATAAGCTTGATAAGCAATAGTTATACCTATTGAGGCAATAAAAACGGAGGCAATAGCTAGAGGTAAAAATTCTTGTAAATCAAATGACTCGAAAGCAATCAATGCTTCTTCTGGATCTAATAAGTTTGCAAATTTACTATCCCAAGGAAATCCTATAAACCCGATTATTACTGAAGGGACTGCTAGAAAAACCAGTGGAAATGTCATAGACCAAGGTGACTCATGGAGTGAGCCATGTTCTTCTTCATGTTCTTCTTCTATATTAATTTTCGAGGCTAATAAAAGTTCTTTTTGTAATTCCTTATTTTCCCCTCTGAAATCCCCTTCAAACGTTAAAAAATAAAGTCTAAACATATAAAATGCAGTCATTCCAGCTGTTAAGAATCCTACGAACCAAAAAGCTGGAAATGAGATAAAAGCATTTCCTAATATTTCATCTTTACTCCAAAATCCAGCTAGAGGAGGAATACCACTTATAGCTACGCAACCTATTAAAAAAGTTATAGAAGTAAAGGGCATTTTCTTTCTTAAACCTCCCATCAACCTCATATCTTGTGCAAGTACAGGTTGATGACCAACCACTTCTTCCATCGCATGAATTACTGAGCCCGATCCTAAAAACAACATTGCTTTGAAGCAAGCATGTGTTATTAAATGAAAAATTCCTGCTACTGGAGCACCACAACCCATCGCAAGCATCATATAGCCGAGTTGAGATACAGTACTATATGCCAAACCTTTTTTAAGATCCATTTGGGTTAATGCAATAGACGCACCTAAGAAACAAGTAATAGTACCAACTAAAGCAATAATGAATTGAATTGAAGGGAATAATGAGTAGAGAGGTTGAAGCCTCGCTACTAAGAATATTCCAGCAGCAACCATCGTCGCTGCATGAATAAGAGCTGAAATAGGAGTAGGTCCTTCCATGGCGTCTGGTAGCCATACATGAAGAGGAAATTGAGCGGATTTTGCCATAGGGCCTAAAAAGACTAAGAAACAAAGTAATAATGCAGCCCATACTGGTAATGAATTCTCTGAAACTGACTGGGATATTCCTAAGGCAATTTCATTAAAGTCAAAGCTTTTTGTAGCCCAAAATAGACCCAAAATTCCCAGTAATAAACCAAAGTCTCCAACTCTATTTACAACAAAAGCTTTTTGAGCAGCATTTGCTGCACCATCTCTGTCGTACCAGAAACCAACTAATAAGTAAGAACACATTCCAACTAATTCCCAAAAAACATATATTTCCAACAAGTTTGGACTAATAATTAATCCCAACATCGAACTACTGAAGAGTGCTAAGTATGTAAAAAATCTTACGTAACCTTTATCATGAGCCATGTAACCATGAGAGTAAATCATGACTAATAAGGTAATGGTGGTTACCAATGTAAGCATGACGCTTCCCAATGGGTCGAGAACAAATCCCATTGGTATTGTAAAATCTCCTGCACTTGCCCATACAAATAATTTTTCTACTGATTGATAGCCATTTATTTGTTCAATTAATGTTTTAAAACTAATTACAGCAGAAACACCAACTAATGACAAAAGACTGATAGAAACAATTTCTCTAGAACTATTGATTTTTTTATTCGCACATATTAAACCAAAGCCAGAAAACACCGCTCCAATAAGTGGAAAGACAGGAATCAACCAGGCAATTTCTGAAGCTTGAGGCATTTTTTATATTATTTATACATTAATACTAAACTGCTAATTGAAAATTTTAGAGATAAAGGATGAATTAAATGTTGTAACAGCAATATTTATATATTTATGCGACCACCAGATTATTGCAATAGCTATTAATATCCCAAGTTGTGATAATTTAAAAAATTCTTTTAGTTTAATTTGCTGTCTTCCGTCAAATATTGCGACAAATGGTATTACTGAGGTACTTTCTTTGTACTTATAAAATTCTTCACCAAATTTAATTTCTAATCTTTTATCACCATGCCATATTGCGAAAAGGTGATGAAAAATTAGCCCTAGCGAAGTTATAAACGTAAACGATGTCCCAATCCATAATGTATGAGCTAAACACCAAATAATTTGGCCAAATGCTTGCGGATGTCTTGTTATTCGCATTATTCCAGTACCATATATCCTGACTTGTGGTTTTAAAACTGAAGGAATTTCTAATAAATTATATGTTGCTGGATATAGAAATAAGAAACTGATAGCAGTTAAAATCCAAACCAAAATAAATACATAGTTATTACCCTGTAAATTCCATAATCTAATGCCATCATATCTATGAGCTAAAAAATAACTAATTAAAATCACTGCAGAAGGCAAACTTAAAGAGACAAAAAGCAGTCTCCATAATCTTGCTCCCATAACAGCCTCCGCTCTGCTTCTTAAAGCAGCACCTCCACTATGTATTACTGCAAAAATTAATATTAATACCAAAATCAACAAAGAAGTTTTGTGAGTCTCCATATAATTTCAAAATACAAGTTATTTATTATTAACAATAATACCCTTAGGTATTAGAATTGAGGTTAAATTGTAGGCATAAATATAATGCCAGAATTACCTTTTACTCTTGACCAATTAAGAATTTTAAAAGCTATTGCAGCTCAAGGAAGTTTTAAAAAGGCTGCTGATTTACTTTATGTAACTCAACCAGCTGTCAGTTTACAAATTCAAAATTTAGAAAAACAACTTGAAATAACAATTTTTGATAGAGGTGGCAGAAAAGCACTTTTAACTGAAGGAGGTAAGCTTTTACTTGAATATTGCGAAAGAATCCTAAATCAATGTGATGAGGCTTGCAAAGCTATTGAAGACTTAAATAGTTTAAAAGGTGGCACACTCATAATAGGTGCTAGTCAAACTACCGGTACCTACTTGATGCCAAGAATGATAGGGCTTTTTCGTCAAAAATATCCTGATGTATCTGTACAACTACAGGTTCACAGTACTAGAAGAACAGGTTGGAGCGTTGCCAATGGTCAAATTGATTTAGCAATAATTGGAGGTCAATTGCCAAGCGATCTAGAAAACTTGTTACAAGTAATTCCATATGCAACTGATGAATTAGCTCTTGTATTGCCAACAAAACATCCACTTTCTAACAAGAAAGAACTGATGAAAGAAGATTTATACAAACTAAATTTCGTCACATTAGATTCTCAATCAACAACCAGAAAAGTTGTTGATAAACTTTTAAAGGATTCTGGTCTTGATATTCAAAGATTAAAAATAGAAATGGAGTTAAATTCTCTTGAAGCAATTAAAAATGCAGTTCAATCTGGTCTTGGTGTCTCTTTTTTACCTGTTGTTTCTATTGAGAGAGAATTAGCAGGTGGATCAATTCACAAGCCCCATCTAGCTGATTTAGAGGTAAAAAGGGAGTTGAAATTAATTACAAATCCATCAAGATACACATCTAGAGCATCAGAAGCTTTTAAAAAATATATATTGCCTCAATTTGCAAGCTCTGAAAGCCCATTAAGGCAAAGTAACTCAATCTAAAATTGAATAGCTTCCTTATTGATTCCCACCCCTCCATCTTCAGCTTGTCCATCTCCCTTAATAATGAATTTGTTCTCATTTACATCAGTCTGATAAACACATTTAACAATAGGCTTATCTCTAATTGATCCTATATAAGCAAAAGTATTCATTCTTTGCTTACATTCTCTAACATCCTCATTACTTATAGCTCCCTGTTTTTGTAAAACTGTCCAATTCTCCCTTCGAATAACACAACCAGGTTGCAGTGCCGGTTGTGTTACAAAACTAGTTGAAGGATTTAGTGTTGTATACATTTCTACATCAATCACAAAAGCACTTGCTCCCCATTGCCTACAAAATTCAGGGTCTGGGACTGCCATATCTAATTGCTGTTGACTAGCTATATTGCCCTGTCCTCCATCTGTTGTACTGGTAATAGCACTTCCTATACCTACCCCTAGTATCAAAACGCCAGCAAGTACTGCGATTGTTCCGGTGCTGAAATTATTTTTTTGTCCAGAATTAGAAGGAGATATTCTTCTATTCCGCTGTGTAAAATTATCGCCATCCCTTGAGGAGTAAGAATTTCTACCGGGGTCTCTTCTTGGACCCCTATTAGGATATCTATTCACAGTACTTGTTTTGTCTTAGGTAAACCCATTGAATAATTCATGACTCTACACTCTGGGTTATAGCTTAGTAATCCATTTTGAAGCAAATATTTTATTAAACCTTCAACTTCTGAACCTATTTTACGTAGTTCATAGTCATCTAAACTGTTTCCTGCTCTTTCTTTAACAAGCTCAGTAAATTTTTGATTTACTTTTTTTAAGGATTCTTCATTCCAAATGAATTCATTATCAGGATCTAAGTCGAGAGTTAATTTATTAGGATGAAATTTTAAATCGTTATTAACCACATCAGCAGTAAATATTCTTACATGCCTAGTGGTTGACTTTAAAAGCATTTTTTCCATAATCTGAAAAATAATCAACAAAAAAAACAATAATGTCTTAACTTTAGGATAGCTTCTTAGTAAGTGTTAACTTATTTTTTAATTTTATAATGCGTGTTGTAATTGCTGGTGCTGGTTTAGCGGGTTTATCTTGCGCTAAATATCTTGTTGACAATGGTCACATACCCATTGTTTTGGAAGCCAGAGATGTACTTGGTGGCAAGGTTGCTGCTTGGAAGGACGAAGATGGAGATTGGTATGAGACAGGTTTACATATATTTTTTGGTGCCTATCCTAATATGCTTCAACTTTTCAAAGAATTAGACATAGAAGACAGACTACAATGGAAAAGTCATTCAATGATTTTCAATCAACCTTCTGAGCCTGGTACTTACAGTAGATTTGATTTCCCTGACATTCCCGCTCCTGCAAATGGAGTAACAGCAATTCTTAGTAACAATGATATGCTTTCATGGAATGAAAAGATTTTATTTGGGTTAGGCTTAGTTCCTGCAATGTTGAGAGGTCAGAATTATCTTGATAAATGTGATTCAAAATCATGGACAGAATGGTTAAAAGAACACAATATTCCTGAGAGAGTTAATGATGAAGTATTTATTGCTATGAGTAAAGCGCTTAATTTTATTGGACCTGATGAAATCTCATCAACAGTTTTACTAACAGCACTTAATAGATTCTTACAAGAAAAAAATGGTTCGAAAATGGCTTTCCTTGATGGAGCTCCACCAGAAAGGCTTTGTCAACCAATGGTTGATTATATAACTGAGAGAGGAGGCGAGGTACATATGAATAGTCCTCTAAGAAAAATAGACCTAAATGAAGATAGCACAGTAAAAAGTTTTACAATTGCTCCTCTAGACTCAGATGAAAAGAAAAAAGTTATTACAGCAGATGCTTATGTTAGTGCAATGCCTGTAGATCTCTTTAAATTAATAATCCCAGACCAATGGAAAGGTATTAATGCCTTCTCAAAACTAGATGGTTTAATTGGGGTACCTGTAATTAATATCCATTTATGGTTTGATAAAAAATTAACAGATATTGATCACTTATTATTTAGTAGATCTCCCCTTCTGAGTGTTTATGCAGATATGAGTATCACTTGTAAAGAATATGAGGATCCAAATAGATCAATGCTTGAATTAGTTTTTGCTCCTGCAAAAGAATGGATTAACAGAAGTGATCAAGATATAGTCGATGCAACGATGGAAGAGCTCAAAAAGTTATTTCCAACTCATTTTATTGGAGATGACAAAACTAAACTAAGGAAGTTTAAAGTTGTAAAAACTCCAAGATCTGTATACAAAGCAGTCCCTGGATGTCAAGAATACAGACCTAGTCAAAGATCTCCAATAAAAAACTTTTTCTTAGCAGGTGATTATACAATGCAAAAATATCTTGCTTCTATGGAGGGAGCTGTTTTAAGTGGTAAATTATGCGCAGAAACTATCAACAAAGAGTATTCCAAAACGTCAAATAAAGTTTCACGAGAAACATCTAAAATAAATTAAACTTCAAGAATAAAACTTTTTTTGAAAAATTCATTATCCCAACTTAATAAAGCATATGAAATATGCCAAAAAGAAACTCAAAAATGGGCTAAAACTTTTTATTTAGGGACACTTTTATTACCGTATGAAAAAAGAAGAGCTATTTGGGCGATTTACGTTTGGTGCCGGCGAACTGATGAAATAATGGACAGCATTGAAGCTTCCACTAAGACAACTGAGGAACTTTCCGATAATTTAAATGAATGGGAAGAAAACACAAAAAATGTTTTCAAAGGAAAAATAAAATCAGACTTAGATGCTGTTCTTTTCGATACAATAGAAAAATTTCCACAGAATATAGAACCATATTTAGATATGATTGAGGGACAGAGAATGGATCTCGAAAAATTTAGGTACAAAAGTTTTTCTGAATTACAGCTTTACTGTTATCGCGTAGCAGGGACAGTGGGATTAATGACTCAGAATGTAATGGGCATAGATAGTGCCTATACATCAGCTCCTTGGAGCAATATGCCTGACTCCTCAGAAGCAGCAATAGCTTTAGGAATAGCAAATCAACTTACTAACATTTTAAGAGATGTTGGAGAAGATAGACAAAGAGGAAGAATATATCTTCCCCAGGATGATATGAATAAATTTAATTATTCTGAAGAAGAGTTATTAAAAGGAGTAATAAATAATCAGTGGAAAATGCTTATGAATTTTCAATTAACAAGAGCTCGGGATTGGTTCAAAAAATCTGAAGATGGCATTAAGTGGTTATCTGCAGATGCAAGATGGCCCGTCTGGACATCCTTACGCCTTTATAGAGGAATATTAGATTCTATTGAAAGATTAGATTATGATGTGTTTAATAATAGAGCTTTTGTAAAGAATTCAGTAAAAGTTTTTGAAATACCAATATCCTATTTAATCTCAAGAATCAAATAGCTAAGCAGGGGCTTTCTGGTTAGCCAACAAATCTTTTAATTTTGAAAGTTCGCCTGCCCATCTTGGATCTGGTGCTTCAAGATTAGGGGCATCACTATGAACAATCTTCTTAAAATCTTTCCTCTTTTTATTTTTATTAGAGCCCAAACTATTTTTTTTGTGTGAAGAAGAATCTTTCTTTTCTGAAAGTTCAACTCTCAATTTGGAGCCATTAAATTCAAAACCATTAAGCTTTTCGATTATTAAATTTGCATTTTGTTCACTATTTGTTGTAGCAAAACCAAATCCTCTACACTCTTTTGTTTCTTTATCTAAAACAGCTTTAAATCTAATAGAATCCGATACTGATTTTAGAAAACTATCAAATTCCTTTGGATTGAATACTTGTGGTAAATTGCCAATGTAAATACGAATGCTCATAAATTTTTAAAAAATAATTTGAAGTCTGAACTTTAAACAAAAACTAAGCTATGTGTATTTAATCACACTTTGGCGCATTTTGTTGAATCCATTGCTTTCCTTTATATATAGCTTCATCAAAATTATTCAATCTATTATATGCCAGCTCCATAGAAAGATAATTAATGACCTTGCCTAAAATAGGTCCATCTTGGATTTGCAAATATTTTTTTAAAACGTCCCCGTTTATTAAATTCGAGGGATGAAATAATTTATCATCTTTATCTCGCCATCTAGCAAGCCAATTTATATAAAAAGATTCTGGCAAAAAAAGAATAAAAGATGGAAGAATAGTTTCTAATTCTTGATGTAAATCAAATCTTTCTCTCTCATTAAATTCATAAATAGTTTGCTTCTTCAATAAGAGATTCCATTTTCTTAATAGCCTAATTTTTGCAATTTCAGATTTGCTAAATTTTAAATTTTTCAAAGAAAATTCGTCTAAAATTTGAACAAGATAAAATAAGGGTAAAAATTTTTTCTTCTCAAATTTATTAAATTCTTCAAAATTAATTTTTTCTAAATCAAGAAATATCAAATTTTTTTCTGACTGTATATAATTAAAAATTTTAAATTTATTTATTAATATTATCGCCTGCGATGCTTTTTTTCCTCTTATTATTCTCTGTATTTCATAATTAATTCTTTCATTGGCAACAAGTCTTAATTGATTTTTATAAGTTTTAATAAAATTTATTAAATTTATATCAATATTAAAATCTAATTCAGAAATAAAACGAAAGCATCTTAAAATTCTTAATGGATCATCCAATAAGTTCTGCTTTGAATTAGTTCTCAAACAAGCAAGCTGTAAATCTTTAATTCCATTTGATGGATCAATGAGAAGTTTTTCTTCAAAAGAAAAAGCAATAGCATTAATAGAAAAATCTCGACTTAATAAATCAATATTAATAGAAGGAGAAATTTGAGAAGAGATATCAATTGAAATATGTTTAAAAATAATTCTTACTACGTCTCTTGCCTCATCAAGAATAATAAATTTACCTTCAAATTTATCTGCAATTTTTTTACCGACATTAATAGCATTTTGAGGAACTAAAATATCAACATCAATTAATGAATTTAATCTTCCTAAAATTAAATCTCTTATATATCCACCTACTAAACAAGATCCAGAAGGTAAAGAAGATAAAATAAAGTCCCAATTATAAGATTTTATACTTCTTTCTATTTCACTAATTATTAGTGTATGATCAATGAGAATATGATTTTTTAGATTTTCTTTATTGATTATGTGCATTTGCATTAACTGTAAATTAGTTGATAGATGTATGACTTATCATGATGTTGAAAAAAATCATGGTGTTGAGCACATTTGTGATATTCCGAATTTTAAACCAAAAAAACCATTTATTCACGTAAGTATAATCGAAGATTTAAATGGCGATTTCAAAATTGATTGGGATGTACAGTCATGTTCTAGTTTTTCAGAAGAATCTGGTAAGTGGTCTAAATGTAGGCCAGGCTTAGAGTTACCTATTTAAAGGTAAATGCCTTACGAATTAAAAAACCATAATAAATTAACCTTAGCAATTCATAGTACTGATGATTCTTTTGGCTTCGCTTATAGAGAAAATAAAAACTCTATATCTGAAAAATTTTTTACAAAAAAATTTGAGAAAGATTTGTGTAATAATTTAATAATTGATTTTTCAAATTTTATTACAAAAGAAAATTTAGAAAGAATTAATAAAATATCTGTCAGTATAGGTCCATCAAACTTTAACGCATCCAGGCAAATAATAGTATTAGCGAGAACTCTCGCTCAGCAAATAAATTGCTCATTAGATAGTTTTAGTTCTTTTGAATTGATGGCAAAAAGAATTGCCACGCAAAATAATATCTATTACGATAAAAATTCATTTTGGATTTTCAAAAAATTAAAAAGAAGAGGATATATTGCAGGAAAATATGAAATTTGCATTTCTGAAAACCCAAAAAAAAACAATACTATCAAAGAAAAAATAATTCCAAAAATTTTTGAAGAATTACCAGATAAAGAGTCTTCTTATCAAGCTGAATTTTCTGACATAGAAGATTTAAAAGAACTATTAAATTTATCTAATAAAAATTCACAATATTCAAGTTCTAATACTTGGGTAAAAGTTTTGCCATTATATCCAATATCTCCAATCAACTGATCATTCATTCAAGCATATTATTTATTGACTCCTGCAAATGATGTGTTAATTTGCCTAAATCATCTTTTGATGTGCCTTCAGGGGGATTAATCGGTTTACCAACTTTTATAACTATTTTTGAGAAAAATGGAATACAAAACTTCAATCTAACTAATCTATTTGAATTAATAATTGCAACTGGTAATAACATTTTTTGATTTTTAAAAGACAGAAGAGCCGCCCCTTGTTTTGGCTTATTTACACGGCCATCTTTTTGACGAGTACCGTCAATAAATATACCAATACAATGATTATTTGATAATTTTTCACATGCGATTTTGATAGTCTTTTTATCTACTATGCCCCTCTTTACAGGATAAGCTCCACATGATTTTATTATAAAACCAAGTAAGGGGATTCTAAAAAGTTCTGACTTAGCCATAAAAGATATATTCCGACCAATAGCATGACCTAATAGAGGAGGATCAATCAGAGATCCGTGATTAGATACCATTATAAAAGCACCTGTCTGAGGAATGTTTTCTCTCCCAATTAAATTACCTCGAAATATCAATTTATAAATCGGAAAAATAATTACTTGGCTTACCAATTTATAAATTAATTTTTGATAAAAATAACTTTTCATAAAATCAGTATTTAATCTGGTCTGCAGAAGATACTTGAGAAATTTTTACATCCTTCAAATGCCTTTTACCTAAACCGCCAAGGACATTTGATGGACCAATTTCCACCATTTGCATAATGTTATTTACTTTCATTAAATCCATAGTTTGACGCCATCTAACACCATTACACATTTGATTTTTAAACCTAACCTTAAGCTCAATTGGATCATTACAAAGTGATGGATGAGAATTACTTATAACGGGCAATGAAGGCTGATTAAATTCTAAAGTGTCTAAATATTTTGAAAATTGAAATGATGATTCTTTCATAAATGGTGAATGAAAAGCGCCCGAAACATTTAATTTAAGAAATCTTTTTGCCTTAATTCTTTTTGAAATATTATCTAAAGCTTTTTCGCTTCCTGATAAAACAACTTGAGAAGAACTATTGTCGTTCGCTATTACAAGATCGTCTATCTCTTCAACCAGTAAATCTAATTGATCTCTATCAAAACTTATTAATGCTGCCATAGATCCCTTTGCGGCATCTGCCATTAAATCAGATCTAACTTTTATAAGTTGTGCACAATCTTCAAAAGACAAAACATCAGCACAATACAAAGCAGTAATTTCACCTAAACTATGCCCAGCAATATAGGTTGGTTTATAACCATTTTCTTTTAAAGAGTCTAATAAGACTGATTCCACCAGAAAAAGACAAATTTGAGTGTTCTTTGTATTATTTAAATCATCTGAAAGATTTTTGTTTTCAGAATTTGATTCACAAATTTCAAATAAATTTCTCTCGAATACTTCAGAGGCGTAATTAAACCTATATTTTGCATATGGCAAATTTATAATTTTATTTGCCATACCTATTTTTTGTGAACCCTGACCAGGGAATACCCATGCTACTGTCATAATAAAACTTTTTTTAACCCCATCGAATAAGGGCTGCACCCCAACTTAACCCAGCACCAAAACCACTTGTGGCAATAATATCATTTTCTTTAATTTTGTTATTTCTTATGGCCTCATCAAGCATTAAAGGAATTGTTGCCGCTGAAGTATTTCCATAATTACTTAAATTACTGAGAATCTTTTCTGATGCAACATTTAGCCTGTCTCCAACAGAATCTAATATTCTTTGATTTGCTTGATGTAATAAAAGCCAATTAATTTTCTCAGAATTGAAATTTGTTTTTTTAAATAAATTATCAATAATTAATGGTACCTCTCTAACTGCAAATTTATATACTTCTTGTCCATTCATTTTAATTGAGGAAAAACCCCCATTAGAAAAATTAATATCATCAATAATTAGATTTTGATTATTTTGAGAGGGAAGATTTAAAAAAGAACCTCTTTGACCATCAGTCCGCATACTAAAGCCAATTAAATTATCTAATTCATTTGTTACTTCGATTGCTATTGCACCCGCACCATCTCCGAATAAGATACAACTTCTTCTATCATTCCAATCCACATAACTTGAAAGTTGATCTGAGCCTATGACTAAAGCTCTTTTATAACTTCCTGCTTTTAAAAATTGAGTAGCTGTTATTGCAGCAAATAAGAAACCACTACAAGCAGCTGTTAAATCAAAAGCAACAGCATTAATTGCACCTAGTTTTGATTGAATTTCAGGAGCGGAACCAAATAGATCATTAGGAGTTGATGTAGCTAAAATTATAAGATCAATTGTTTCAATATCCCATTTAGCCATCTCAATTGCTCCCAATGCTGCCTTATAACCCATTTCACTAACATTTTCTGATAATCCAGAAATTCTTCTCTGTGAAATACCTGTTCTAGATTTTATCCATTCATCACTGGTATCTACCTTCTTACAGATTTCCTGATTCGTCAGGATTTGATTTGGTACATAACTTCCACTTCCTTTAAATGAGACTCCAATTTGATTTGAATTTATTCCTTCCAAAAGAATTATCTAATTACTTATATAAGTCAAACATAAATCTGACAAAATATGTTTTAAGAATTTAAAACTTGAAGCTTTTGAAGTTGATTTAAATTTTCCATAACATTATGATTTACAGCAGAATGAGCCAAACGCAGAGCACTTACTACTGATAATGACTTACTACTACCATGACCAATTACACAAATACCATTTACCCCAAGCAATAATGCTCCTCCGTGTTCAGCATGATCTAACCTTTTCTTAATTCTTAGTAAATTACTTTTTAAAAATGCAGAACCAACCTTCCCCCTTCTTCCTCTAGGCAGTTCTGATCTTAAAATATCCAATAGAACGCCTCCCACTGACTCAAGAAATTTAAGTAATATATTTCCTGTAAAACCATCGCAAACGACAACGTCAAAATCGCCAGACAAAACATCTCTTCCTTCACAATTACCCCCAAAATTAAAACTTTTTTCATTAGAAAGTAATTCAAATGTTTTTATAGATAAATCATTTCCTTTACATTCTTCTTCTCCAATATTTAATAAGCCAACTCGTGGTTTTTCTATTTGTAAAACATCTTTAGCATAAACATCACCAAGAAGCGCAAATTGATGTAGATAAGAGGGCTTACAATCAGTATTTGCTCCAACATCAAGAACTAATACAGGTCGAGTTTGATCTCTAGTTGGGAATAACGCTCCTATTGCAGGGCGTTCGATTCCTTTCAATCTCCCTATCCTAAATATTGCAGACGCCATAAGAGCTCCTGAGTTACCTGCTGAATAAACAGCTTTTGCCTTATTAGTTTTAACCAAATCCATAGCAACATTTATACTCGCATCTTTTCTTTTTCGTACTGCTGTTGCTTCTTCATTCATCCCTATAGGATCTCCACTATCTATTAATTCAAGACGATTATTATCAATTTCTTTTTCTAACAAATCTATTAGACCAACTCTTTCTGCTTCATATTTAACTTTTTCAATTTTGCCTACAAACTTTATATTTATAGGAAACCTATTAATAGCATCAAGACAGCCCTCCAAAATGGGCACAGGTGCATAATCTCCACCCATACCATCAACTGCGATCCAAATCCTCTCAGAATTTGGTACATCTTCCTTACTTATCAAATTATCACTATTTTGTAACCTTTTTAATGGGTCAAAAACTAATGGCTGCAATGTATTTTTTGCAATTGAACTAGCACTTGAAACTACATTACTAGCAGTGTTAACAACAGATTCAGCACTAGAGACTACATTTCCTGCTACATTACCTGCTACATTCCCAGCAACATTACTTGCAGTACTTACAACAGAACTAGCACCAGAAACCACATTGCCCGCAACATTACTTGCAGTTACTGCAGAATTAGCCGCAGTATCAACTATTGAAGTCACAGCAGTATTTCTTTTATACCAAATAACTAATCTTCTTATAGCTCTAGACTTTTTACTAGAAGAATCTTTTTCCATCTATTTACCGTCAAATGGAGATATATCAACTATCCTCTGAAACAGATATCCTGTACCTCTTGCTGTAAGAATTAATTCAGGATTTGCAGGATCAGCTTCCAATTTCGACCTTAATCTAGATATATGAACGTCAACTACTCTTGTATCTACATGTCTTTCAGGTGTGTAGCCCCAAACTTCTTTCAAAATCTCTCCTCGACTAAATGGTTCTCCTGATCGACTGACTAAAAGTTCTAAAAGACTAAATTCCATACCTGTTAACCTGATTCTTTCATCACTTTTAAAAACTTGTCTTCGATTTGTATCAATTTTAATATCTGTAACCAAAATTAAACCTGAATTTGGCATTCCAGGAAGTTGCTCTTTATCTATTCGTCTTAATACACACCTAATCCTAGCTTCTAATTCTTTTGGACTAAAAGGTTTAACCACATAATCATCAGCGCCTAATTCTAATCCTGTAATTCTATCTGCTACATCCCCTAATGCGGTCAACATTACGATAGGTACATCTGAGTCTTTTCTTAATTCTTGACACACTCCATATCCATCTAATTTTGGCATCATTACATCAAGTACAACCAAGTCAGGATCGTAATCTTTGAACAATTTAAGTGCTTCTTTACCATCACAAGCAGTTACCACTTTGTAACCAATCATTGAGAGACGAGTCTCGAGAATTCTTCTAATACTTGCCTCGTCGTCTGCGACAAGTATTGTTTCTTTTGTTTGACTAGATACAGCCATTTGTTTCTATTAGCTAATCAGTAAGAGAATTTATCTTTTACCCAATCTAACTTGTAGAGGGGCAAAATCCCAAATATCTCAGTTCCTCAATCTAATCAAAAATTAAATGTCTAATAAATTTTCGACTTTTATATGTCAAAATTGCGGATCTGAGACTTCTCAATACTTCGGCAGATGCGTAAATTGTAATGAATGGAATACAATCGTTGAAGAAAGAAAAAACACTAGATTTAAAACAACTAGTGTTAATAAAAAATCTAAGCTTTTTAACGAAATAGAAATAGGTAACATATCAAGATTTACGAGCGGTTTTAAAGAGTTTGATAGAGTACTAGGAGGTGGAATAGTTCCGGGGTCTATAGTTTTACTTGGAGGAGAACCAGGAATTGGTAAAAGCACAATAGTGCTTCAATCGGCAGGGAACATATCGCTTAATGAAAAAGTTTTATACATCACTGCAGAAGAATCTTTAGAACAATTAAAAATCAGATGGGAAAGATTAAATCAAAGCAGCCTCGATTTAAAAATTTATGCAGAAACTAATTTATCTTTAATTATCGAAGAGATAAAAAGAATAAAACCTTGTTTTGCGATTATTGATAGTATCCAAGCTATTAATAATGATGAGATGGAAAGTTCTCCGGGATCTGTTTCCCAAGTAAGGACTTGTTCATCTGAACTTCAGAATCTTGCTAAAGAAAAAAATATAGCGCTCTTGATAATAGGTCACGTCACAAAAGATGGAGCTCTTGCCGGACCAAAAACTTTAGAACATTTAGTAGATGTGGTACTCAATTTTGAAGGAGATAATATTGCCTCCCATAGATTACTAAGAAGTGTAAAAAATAGATTTGGATCAACTTTTGAAATTGGAATTTTTGAAATGTTAGAAAATGGTTTAAGAGAAGTTAATAACCCTAGTTCAATATTCACAAATAAAGAAAATATATCCGGCGTTACAACCACTATCACTAATGAAGGATCGAGACCATTTGCAGTTGATATTCAAGCTTTAGTAAATAAGACTTTCTACAATAACCCAAGACGCACAACAACAGGGATCAGTATCAATAGATTACATCAAATATTAGCAGTGATTGAAAAACATGTTGGGTTTAAATTATCAGAATATGACTGTTATATAGCGACAGGAGGTGGTTTTGAAATAAATGACACATCTTCAGATTTAGGAGTCGCTATATCAATCTTATCAAGCTTAAAAAATATTCCACCATTGAAAAATTGTGCATTTATTGGCGAATTAGGTTTAAGTGGTCAGGTAAGGCAGGCAAGTAATCTTAGAGCCAAAATTGATGAGGCTATTAGACTTGGTATTAAAAATATTTTAGTACCTAAAATTACTAGTGAAATTAAAGATAGTTTTCAAAAAAACATACAAATTAAAGAAATTTCAAATATCAATGAAGCTATTGATTATGCATTCAAAAAGTGAATCTATACAAATCTAGAGATAAATATCAATTGAACTCCTTCCAGAAGTTTTTAACCAATTTTCAATATCTAGGTATCCCCCAGGATAAAGTCTTACAGCTTTAGACCAAACTTGGGCAGCCTTGTCGAACCACATATCTCTTTGATCTAAATCACCATTCTGTTCAGCAAACCTGCCCCTTTTTTCATAAATTAAACCTATATTCTTAAGACAAGATGGCTGTTTTGGGTTTTCAACTAAGGCCTTTTGATAAGTTTCTATAGATCTATCTTCCTCACCATTACTCATATAAATAATTGCCATATTCTTTAAAGTTTCCCCTCTATCAATTTTATTTTCTTCTAGTAAAAGACTTTCATTATAGTAATCCAGAGCTTCTGAATAATCACCATTATTTTGTGCAGCTAACCCATCT
The DNA here is from genome assembly GCA_902526435.1 of uncultured Prochlorococcus sp. GTDB lineage: Bacteria > Cyanobacteriota > Cyanobacteriia > PCC-6307 > Cyanobiaceae > Prochlorococcus_A. Next base: position 22,906 of record CABZLA010000004.1, read on the forward strand.
CTATAATATATGTAAGCTTTTTTTTCTTTATCAGCAATAGGCATAATCTTGACAATAGATTCAGCAATTACAGTAAAAGCTTTATCTATGAAATTGTCTCTGTTTTGATTATTGGGCACTTTTTTTTTGTAATAAAATTAAATTAGTCAATAAAGCATCAACTATTTAAAAAGTCTATAACATTTATTATTATAATAATGAATAAAAACAACATTACTTTGCTTTCACCGCAACAATATGAATAGTATTCAACTAAATATTACCGGCATGAAATGTGGGGGTTGTGTTAACACGGTAGAAAATATATTAAAAAATTCGGATGGGGTCCAAAATGTTTCTGTTAACTTACTTACTGAAAGTGCATATTTTGAAATTAATAAAACAGTTCCAAACATTGATCAGGTTTTAGAAAACCTCAAGCAAAGCGGTTTTCCCGCAAAGATTTACATAAATGATTTTTCAAAAAAAGTAAATAAAGTTCAATTAGAAAAAAAAAAGAAATGGATTAATCAATGGAAAAAACTTAATTTTGCACTTTTACTTTTATTGTTTTCAGGGTTAGGGCATTTAGCAGAAGGAGGTTTTTTAAATTTACCAATATTAGGAAATTTATTCTTTCATGCTGGACTGGCCACATTAGCTTTATTCTTTCCTGGAAGAGAAATTGTAATCAAAGGATTCAAATCACTTATTCAGAATCGTCCAGATATGGATTCTTTAGTAGCTCTGGGAGTAAGCAGTGCTTATACAACAAGTCTATTATCATTAATATTTCCTTCGACTGGTTTTCCCTGTTTTTTTAATGAACCAGTAATGTTATTGGGGTTTATTCTTATTGGACGTTTTTTAGAAGAAAGAGCAAAGTATCAAACTGGTTCTTCAATTGGAGAATTACTAGATCTTCAACCAGAAATGGCAAATATTTATATAGAAACAAATAAAGTCAAATCAGTCAGAGTACATTCGTTAAAAATAGGAGATGAAATTCAATTATTAGCTGGAGATCGTGTTCCCGCTGACTGTATTGTTATTGATGGAAATTCATCTGTAGATGTTTCTCATATTACAGGTGAATCTAAACCTATAGAGGTGTACTCAGGTGAACATTTACTTAATGGCTCATTAAATTTAAATTCCACCTTAAGGCTAAGGGTTCTCAAAGTGGGGGAAGAAACTTCTCTAGCAAAACTTGTTAATCTTATTGAATCAGTTCAATCTAAAAAACCTCCAATTCAGAGAATAGCTGATCAGATTGCAGGGAAATTTACATACTTCGTACTTTTTATTGCAACTTCAAGCTTCTTTTTTTGGTGGAAAGGTGCAAAACAAATTTGGCCCGATTTATTAATAAACAATCATCATGAATTGATAACCACCTCCAATCATACGCTACATAATTCATTAGGTAGTAATGCTGAAAATTTTTTAACTTTAGCCATTCAACTCTCAATTGCAGTTTTAGTAATAGCTTGTCCTTGTGCTTTAGGTCTTGCTACTCCCACTGTAATAACAGTTGCATCAGGTAAAGCTGCAAAAAAAGGCGTTTTATTTAAAGGTGGAGATAAAATAGAAATGGCATCAAAAATTAATCATATTATTTTTGATAAAACAGGGACATTGACCAAAGGTAAACCTTTCATAATCGATTATTTAAATACTGCTGATAAATTATTTCTATTAAAAATATCTGCAAGTTTAGAAAGTCAAAGCAGACATCCCATAGCTGGTGCATTAGTTAATGAAGCCAAAAAACAAAATCTTGGCTTGTTGACAATTAAAAACATCCATACAGAATCTGGTAGAGGTATATCAGGAGAACTTGATTCAATTGATGGGGAAATCAATATTGGAAGTGTTGAATGGTTGAATAGTAAAGGATTAATAATTGACAGTAAATCAAAAGAAATATTAGAAACTGAAAAAAACAAATCCCATTCTGTGATTGGAGTATGTATAAATAATGAGTTACTCGGATTTATTTTATTAGGTGATTTATTAAGAGAAGATTCTATTAGTTCTGTTCAAATATTAAGAGAGGAGAACTATAATATAAAAATTTTAAGCGGAGATAGAAAAGAAACTGTAGTTGAGTTGGCAAAAAAATTAGATATTCCAAAAGCAGAAATAAAATGGGATCTTCTTCCAAAAATGAAATTAAAAATAATTGAAAATTTAAAGAAGAGCAATAAAGTTGCAATGATTGGAGATGGGATAAATGATGCACCTGCTTTGGCAGCTTCAAATTTAGGAATAGCAGTTGGTTCAGGTACCCAGATTGCGAAAGCGAATGCAGATGTTGTTTTAATGGGAGATCAGTTATCTGGATTACCTTATGCACTTAGTCTTGCAAAAAGAACAATAGGAAAAATTAAACAAAATCTATTCTGGGCTTTTGGATACAACTTGATTGCAATCCCCATAGCGGGAGGTATTCTATTTCCAAAATATGGCATTCTTCTTACACCATCAATCGCAGCATTATTGATGGCAACTAGTTCAATAACCGTTGTAATAAATGCTTTATCTTTAGAATAAATGAGGGGTAAATTTATTGTTATTGAAGGAATTGATGGTTGCGGTAAAACAACCCAAATTGATGAAATTTCTAGATGGATCCCAACAAGTGGTCTTTTGAGAGGAAAGTCAAAATTAGTAAAAACTAGAGAACCTGGAGGAAGCTTATTAGGTAAGAAAATTAGAAATTTAATACTTGACAATCATAAAGATAATAAACCTTCTTCTCTGGCTGAATTATTGCTTTATTCTGCTGATAGAGCGGAACATATTTCCAAAACCATATCACCTGCTTTAGAAAACCAAGACTGGGTACTCAGCGATAGATTTTGTGACTCTACACTTGCTTATCAAGGTTATGGTAGAAATATAAATCTTGAGATTATCAAAAATATCGAATCTATTGTTTGCCAAGGAGAATACCCAGACCTGACTATTTTTCTAGAAATTTCAGCAGAAGAAAGTGTATTACGAAGGGAAAAGTTTATTCCAGATAGGATAGAAAATGAAGGAATAAAATTCCTAGAAAAAGTTAATGAAGGTTTTAAGTTGATTGCAAAAGAAAAAAATTGGACAACAATATCTGCTGCACAAGATATAAATACTATTACTAATGAAATAAAAGAAACCTTACTAAAAAAGTTTTCTTAAGTAAACAATGATTGATCTTAAAACTGATAATCTTTTAATCAATAAAGAAGTTAATGAAAATCTAGAAAGCATACTTAAGAGAAAAGCATTTTCCAACGGTTATATATTTTATGGTCCGGAAGGTATAGGGAAAAAACAAACCGCTATGAGATTTATTATGGAAATTTTTAATAAATATTCGTCTAGTGCAAACATTGAAAAAAAAATCATAGATAAAAACCACCCTGATTTTTTATTAATTGAGCCAACTTATTTTTTGAAAGGTAATCTTATAAATCGTTCAGAAGCTGAATCTTCAAAAAATAATAAAGAAACAATAAGAATAGAGCAAATTAGAAATTTAAAAACTTTTCTAGGTCAAAAATCCATTGAATCAGGTGGGAAAATTGTATTAATTGATGATGCTCACCTTATGAATGAAGCAGCATCTAATTGTCTTTTAAAAACATTAGAAGAGCCCTCTAACGGTATATTTATTCTTTTAACTTCTAGGTTAAACTTACTTTTGGATACTGTTATCTCACGATGTCAACTTATAAGATTTAAAGCTTTTTCATATAAAAAGCTTGAGATTTTTATAAGAAAAAATTTAGATTCTTCAGTTTTTGATGTTTGTAAAGAAATAGATTTACAATATTTTATTAATTCAGCAAATGGCTCACCAGGAAAAATGCTGAAAGATATAAAAATTTGGAACAAATTACCAAATGAAATCAAAGAAAACTTAGACTTTCCATTGAGTGATAATTTAGAAATACTTAAAATCACAAAAACAATATCTGAAGAACTAGATATTGATCAACAAATATTTTTAATAAATTTTATACAACAAAAATGTTGGGCAAAAACTAAAAACAAAAACATTCTCAAAAAACTTGAAAATTTGAAGGTACACCTGAAAAGTTTTGTACAACCACGACTAGCCTGGGAAGTAACTTTATTAAAAATAGCAATTGAAGATTTATAAAGTTAATAAACTTCTCATTTGATTAAGTTTTAATTTGTAGATTCCGCAAACTCTTGCGTACCATTATCAACCTTAGCTCCAACAGGTAACTCAAGGCAGTATCCCGCTCCATAAACAGTCTTTATATATTTTGGCTTGCGAGGATCAGGTTCTAATTTTGTTCTTAAGTGTCTAACGTGAACTCTAATTGTCTCAATATCATCGTCAGGTTCATAACCCCATACTTCTTTTAATATCAATGCTGGAGAAACTGTTTGACCATGTCTTTGCAGCAGACAGTGAAGTAGCTCAAATTCTAAATGGGTAAGTCTCACGGCAGATTCGAACCAAATAGCTTCAAATCTTTCCGGAACAAGAGTAAGAGGTCCATAATTTAATATTTCTTGTTGATTAGTTGAATTCAATTGTGCTCTATTTGTTCTTCTCAATAAAGCTTTAATACGAACGTATAATTCCTCTAAATCGAATGGTTTTGTAATATAGTCGTCAGCACCTGAATTAAATCCAGTCACTTTATCTTTAAGTCCACCCAAAGCAGTAATCATTAATATGGGGATATTTGAAGTCCTTTCATCTCTCCGCAGTCTTTGACATAATGTCAAACCATCAACGCTAGGTAACATTAAATCTAGAAGAATTAAGTCAGGAGAATATTGTAGGGCTAAAGCTTGACCTTTAATACCATCCTCAGCTTTTTGAACATCAAAACCAGAATGTTCAAGATGTCCAGATACTAATTCACGCATATCATGATCATCTTCTATTAATAGGATTGAAATTTTCATATCTGGCAGATTATTAAACTGAAATTAAGATTTTGTATAACGATTCTCTCAACATTTTGCATTTATTGCAGACTTAATTTAAAAACTTATATAAGTTATTACAATAAAAAAACTAATTACTTCAATGGATTATAAGGAAATATTGGCTTAAAAGAAAATATAAATTTTATAAATTCTTTCGATTTGCTTAATAATTACTTAATAATTCAATATAAATCGACAAGTAACGGCAATTAAAATTTAATCAAAATATGAATATTAATATCTATAAAAGTAATAAATTAAAGTAATTATTTTCATACCAATTGAAATATTTTGTTTTTAAAATAAATTTTTTTACTTAGAATAATATGTAAATTGTTAATTACTTAAAATCTTTTTTAGATGCTAAAGGTTAACTTTAATTATAGAAACAAAATAAATATTAATGAAAAAGAAATCTTTTGCGTACACCGATTTATCTAAAAAGCAGTTACAACATCTAAAAGAACTTTATATTCAAAAAAAAGTTGAATGCATGAGCCATAAAGAGTTAAAAGAATTTGTTTTAGAAATGATTAGCCATCAGATAAACGACACAATTGGAAAAGAAGAGGAAATGGAAGCATGGATGGAAATGTCTAAATTTTATGGCGATCAATTTGAGATTATAATTTTGGAGATTCAACAAAAATTTACAAACAACGAAAACTTACAAAATTTTGAAGAAGATTCAAAAGAGCATAGATTAGATTTGCTTGAAAAAAATAATATCGAACAGAGTAAACAAGACATGTGGGATGATTAATTCTTTAGAAGTAGTTTATGAGGCGCTTTTAAAGTTTTCCCCTTTAGTTATTTGTATTTTCAATAAAAAAGAGACTTATGAGGTCCCTTGATTGTTCTTGATTTTGTTAAGGAACTCCCCGGGCGGGATTCGAACCTGCGACCAATCGATTAACAGTCGATCGCTCTACCGCTGAGCTACCGAGGAATATATAAAAATTTAACTCTTACATGTGCCTTATGACAAGGGGTAACCATTAATTATATTTAAAGTTACATGGTTTCTGCCAATCTGATAATTTTCCATTCTTCATCTCTGCAACTGCATCTGCATAACTTAATTCCTCTAAACGATGAGTAATCCATAAAGCAGAGAATGGGTTTCTTTTATTCTTTGTAAGGCCCTTAATTATTTCTAAAACTGCTAATTGACTAGAAGTATCTAATAGCGCTGTGGGCTCGTCCATAAGAATGAAATTCTTATCACTTATCAATGAAGATGCAATAGTTAAACGTTGTTTTTGACCGCCACTTAATGTATGAATCGACCTTTTATCAAATCCAGCTAATTCAACCTTTTTTAGAGCAATCTCAATTTTATTTGAAATATCTTTTCTACTTAAATTTTGATTAATATTCAGAAGAAGTTCACTCCTACAGTTTGGCATTAATATTTGATGATCAGGATTCTGAAAAACCATCCCAATGTTTGCTAATTTATTAATTACTCCATTGCTTGGTTTTAGAAGACCATTAATTAACTTAAGCAGGGTACTCTTCCCGCTTCCATTTTTACCAACAATCATCCATAACCCAGTTTTATTGATAGAAAAATTACAATTATTTATTACATGCTTATTTTTACCTGGCCATGAAAAACTCACATTTTTGAAAGTTACATTAGGTACTCCATTTTGCAAAGTATCCTCCATCTCGATCATTTTAAATATCTAAGGAAAATCCAGGTCTTTTTGATCCACCAGCAACTGCTGACTTTTCATATATCTGAACAGAAATAACTTCTTTTGCAAGAACAGTGACCAATTTATCCTGAACTTTTTCACAACTTAACTCGATTAAAGATGAGTTTTCGTTATCACTATTCATAAAATCTTTGATTTCATCATAGATTCTTTTAATATCCTCATACTCTTTCTTCTGAATTGAAAGGGGAAAAGGGGAATACCTTAGACTTATTTCAAGAGAATACATAAAAGAATTGTAAATTTTATATTATAAACAGACTATAGAACAATCTTTTCTAAGAAGTTGTTTTGAAATTAAGTTCAATTTGAATTTTTTTTATAAAAGACATATAAATACATTTAAACTAATAGTGAACAAATTTAATTTTGTAAAAATCTTTCCATGGAAATAGCAGATGATATTACCTCCTTAGTTGGCAACACACCATTAGTAAAATTAGATCGCATAAAGAAATACTGCAATTGTCATCCACAAATAATAGCGAAACTTGAAAGTTTTAATCCATCAGCATCTGTCAAAGATCGTATCGCTTATTCGATGTTAAATTCAGCCGAAAAAGATGGTTTAATTTTACCGGGGAAAACAACATTAATTGAGGCAACCAGTGGTAATACTGGAATTGCTTTAGCAATGGTTGCAGCGGCTAAAGGCTATAGATTGATATTAACCATGCCAGATACTATGAGTATTGAGAGAAGGTCAATGCTAAGAGCATATGGGGCAGAATTACAACTCACTCCAGGCAAGGAAGGAATGAAAGGTGCTTTAGATTTAGCAAGTGAATTATCTTCAAGTATTCCAAATAGCTTTCAGTTTAATCAGTTTGAAAATCTTGCAAATCCAGAAATTCATGAAAGAACCACAGCTAAAGAAATTTGGGATCAATCTAATCAAACTATTGATGGATTAGTTACTGGAGTTGGTACTGGAGGAACCATAACTGGATGTTCTCGATTTCTAAAAAAAGTTAATCCAAATTGCAAAATATATGCAGTAGAACCCGCAAAAAGCGCTGTAATTTCAGGAGAAAAAGCTGGTTCTCATTCTATCCAGGGAATCGGTGCAGGCTTCGTTCCTAAGGTACTTGATACTCAATTAATAGATGAAATTTTCAAGATAGATGATGAAGAAGCATTTTATTATGGGAGGTTACTAGCTCGATTAGAGGGTCTTTTATCAGGAATTAGTAGCGGAGCTGCTTTGGCAGCAACAATTAAAATAGGTCAAAGGGAAGAGCTTATTAATCAAAGGTTAATAGTGATTCTACCGAGTTTTGGTGAAAGATACTTATCTACAGCAATGTTTGAATCAAACACTGTAATTAAAGCTAGAGAAGACGGTTATCTATAGGCAAAGGTATCTAGATATGATCAAAAATCTTTATAAAGAATTAGAGTTAAAAGAAAATGCAACTCAAGGTGAAATTAAATCTTCTTATCGTCGCTTAGTTAAGCAACATCACCCCGATGCTGGAGGTGAAAAAGATAGGTTTATTGCAATACAAGATGCATGGGAGACTCTTAATGATCCTCTTAAAAAAGAACAATATGATAAAACTCTATTTTCATTAAAACAATCATCTAATTTCAGAAATGAAAATTGGGAAGAGAAAGTTAATACAACAAAATATAGTTCTACAATCAAAGATAATGAAGTTAAAAATTGGATTAAAAATATTTATAATCCTACCAATAGATTTATTAGTCAAATAATCAAACCTTTGAGTCAAGAAATAAAAGAACTATCTGCTGATCCATATGATGAAGAATTGATGGACAATTTTTGCAGTTACATTACTGTTTCCCAAAGAAAAATTGAAAAAGTTGATAAACTTTATAAGTCAATATCTGTGCCGAATTCAATATCCTCCTTAGGTTTAGATCTTTATCATTGTTTTTCTCAAGTTAAAGATGCTTTATCGGAACTGGATAAGTATACACAAGGATATGTAGATGATTATCTATTTGATGGCAAAGAAATGATGAAAGAGGCAAAAAGAATCCAATCAAAAATGGCTTATGATAAAAAATTTATAATTTCCTGAATAACTATTCTGCAACTATATATTCTTTCATTTGGTCTAATTTAAACCAAACATCTGGTACTGGCCGACGCCATCTTACTTGAGCATATTCTTCTTTAATACTTAGAATTTCCCCAGGGCCTTCAAATATATAACTAGGCAAATCTTTATCACTAGCTAATGCTTCGACACTTTTATCATAAATACTTTTATCTATAAAGACTAAGCTTCCCTTCTTAAGGGGCTTCTTAGGTATCGACTCAGTCATGATGAGATTTATTAATTTATTTAGATTTCTAAATTTATTATACAAAAACTTTTTTCATTAATTTTTTTTAAATTGATTACATCATAATAATTACAATCGATACAAAATTTTAATAGTCTAGATTTATTACATAATTAAAAATATGCGTCTGCTACTCCTTGGATGTACGGGTTTTGTAGGGAATGAGTTAGTCCCATCTTTACTCAAAGAAGGCCACGAACTCTGCATTATCAGTAGAAGAAATATTAATAATTTGAAGATAAATATTCCGCCAGATAAATTTAAATTTCTTAAAATAGATCTTTCAAAAAAACAAAATTGGAGCAATGAAAATCTAATAATTAATTTAAAAGATTCTGAAGGGATAATTAATTTAATAGGTGAACCAATAGCGGATAAAAAATGGACTGATATTCAAAAAGAAGAGATTGAAAAAAGCAGGATTAATTCAACTAAGTTTTTGATGGAAACCCTAAAAAAATCCAGAATCAATCCAAAAGTTATAGTAAATGGTTCGGCAATAGGTATTTATGGAACAAGTTTAACTCAAGAGTTCAATGAAAATAGTCAGAGTGGTAACGATTTTTTAGCTAACCTTTGCAATAAATGGGAGGAAGTTGCGAAAGGAAAACCATTTTTCTCAAGATTAGTAATTTTCAGAATCGGAATAGTTTTAGAAGCAGAAGGAGGAGCACTAGGAAAAATGCTTCCAATATTTAAAATTGGACTGGGAGGTCCAATCGGAGATGGGAATCAATGGATGAGTTGGATTCATAGAAGTGATTTATGTGGATTAATAATTAAAGCATTAGTAGATAAACAATTTTCTGGGGTATATAACGCTGTTGCACCGGAGCCAGTATTAATGAAGTCTTTCTCCAAAACTTTAGGTAGATGCTTAAAAAGACCAGATCTACTCCCAGTGCCAGGAACAATCCTGAAAATATTATTAGGTGACGGAGCAAAATTAGTACTAGAGGGCCAAAAAGTAATCAGTATTAAATTACAAGAAAAAATATATAAATTTAAATATCCTCTTCTTGAGAAAGCCATTTACGCCTCCACCAAGAATTAATTCCATTAACTACAGCACTTACAATTAAAATAGTGATTAAAGGTGTAATAAGTGGAGTCCAAAGATTCTGAAAAATATTAAAGAAAATAAATACTCCATTAATTTGCATAATTACTGCAAAAATAAAAAATATTGCAAAAAAAATAACCACGAATAAATTGATCAATAAAAAATTATCAATAATCACTTTCAACTTTGATTCAGATTTCTGCTTAGTCATTTTTCATGAAATCCTTTTATATCATTAATTATCTTAATGCATGAATTACTCTCTCCAATTCTTTGATTTGCATTATCAAGACAAGAAATCAAAAACTTTTTATCTATCTTTATCAGATAAATAACCTTAAGGATTAGATTTATTGTCTGATTTATTTGATCTTTCTTATTTATATAATTAGTAGAACAAAAAACATATCTACCAAGTAATCGTCTTTGAGCTTCTGCAAAAGATTTTGTAAATTGCGGACCGTTACCTTCAATTTGAATAACTGGCTTTGCTAAACCGATTGCCTGCTCTGATGCAGTTCCAGCCATACTTATTACGAAATTACTTTTAAATAATATTTCTTCAAACAAATTCCAGTTCAAATGAACCGTAATAAATCCATATGTAAATTCTAGACCATCATTTTTTTCTTTTTTTTCTACATAAATCCATTTTCTTTGTTTAAGTATCTGCCTAATTTCTTCCATAGAAAGAGCTTTTACTATGGCAAACTTGAATGCTATATTCTCAAAATATTTTAACTTAGACATTGTCTCTAGTACTTCTAAAATCAATTTCAAATTATCTAAAAGTTCAGGAAATCTACTTCCAGGAAATAACCCAATATTAAAAGGAACGGTTTTCGATTTATTTTCAAAAAAAGAAAATTTATCCATAAATGGATTACCTAAAAAAGATACTTTTTTTCTTAATTGTTGAGTTAAATCATTTGCTGTTAAAAAATCCCTAGCATATATTTTTTTTGCATACTTTGAGATTAAAAAAAACTTACAGGGCCAAGGTAATTTCAATTTTCCCTCATAGTGACTAGAATAAGCTACTAAATATATAAAAAAGTCTTTTTTTGCAAACCATGCAAAAAAAACAGGAACTATATCTCCAATTACTAAATAAAAATCATATTTATTTCTTAATTTATAAGACAAATATAATTTTTTAAAAAAGTAAATTATTTGTCCTCCAAATATTTCAAATATTCTTCCACGAAAAGAATTATAACCAATACCACCAGTTCTAAATTTTTTGGTTTTACCAATAATTCTTATATTTATTTTTTTATAATTTTCACCATCACCTACAATAGGTAGAGCATCTACGAGATCACCTTTCTTTACAAAATATTTGGCTAATAAACTACCAGATAAATCTTCTCCATGTCCATTACTTAATACTAAAATTCTGGACAATTTAAAATTCTAACCATTTATTGATTTTGGTTAATTCTGGCCAGTTTGGATATCTATTAAATCCGTCTTCAACTGAGTCTTTTAAATCTGTCTTTACATCAGGCATCATCATTGCCATTTTTTTAATTAATTCAACATGTTCTCTAACACCTTTATTATTTGTAGCTAAAAGAGCTAAGGACAAATTCATTCTTGCTTGCGGATCTTGCTGATTTAAGCGAACCGCTTGTCTAGCAGCTGCTAATGCTTCTTGATTATTCTTTAATAGAAGCTGCAACCAAGACAGACAAGTCCAAGCAGCAAAGTGGTTGGGTATTTGTTGAATTATTTTTTGAAAATCTTGTGCAATTGGTATTAACTCTTGGCCATCTTGATATCTAGATAAGGCAGCATTGAAATCGGATTCAATTGGATTAATGTCATCTGTCATATATTTTTTTTCTAAACTGCAAAAGAACTTCCACATCCACAAGTTTGTGAAGCATTAGGATTAACGAAATTAAAACCTCCACCAATTAAATCTTTACTGAAATCTAGTTGCATGCCGTAAATATACAGAAGACTTTTTGGGTCACATATTACTTTAAAAGTTTGTTCGGAACTTAATGAATAATCATATACTTTATCATCTGAATTTATTTCATCTCCACCAATAAAATCCATCGTATAACTCATACCACTGCATCCTCCAGATCTTACCCCAACTCTCAGAGCTTTCTTATCAGTCTGATTCTTCAATAAAGCAGATATTTGCTCTATGGCATCATTGGTTATTAAAATTCCCTTACCGTCATCTGAGGTTTTTATTTTTTCTTCTATTTTTACATTTTCCATAAATACATATAAACGTATAACTACACTATAAAAAATATAGACACATCATGCATATTTCAAACGATTTACAAAGTTGATTTGTTATAATTTATAAAAAAAGTGAAAATAGCAATAGTTGGTTCCGGGTTAGCAGGTTTAACAGCGGCAGTTAATTTAGTTGATGAAGGTCATGAAGTAGAGATTTTCGAAAGCAGATCATTCTGGGGCGGAAAAGTTGGAAGTTGGGAAGATAAAGATGGTAACCATATAGAGATGGGATTACATGTATTTTTTTATAACTATGCAAATTTATTTAAACTCATGAAAAAAGTTGGAGCATTAGATAATTTGCTTCCGAAAGAGCATACTCATTTATTTGTAAATAACGGTGGTGATTTGAAATCTTTGGATTTTAGATTTGCCTTAGGAGCTCCTTTTAACGGTCTAAAGGCCTTTTTCACCACAGACCAATTAACCTGGGTAGATAAGTTAAGAAATGCATTAGCTTTGGGAACCAGTCCGATAGTTAGAGGATTAGTAGATTACGAAGGTGCAATGAAGATAATAAGAGACTTAGATAAAATAAGTTTTAAAGAATGGTTTTTGAATCATGGCGGAAGCTTAAGAAGTCTTGAAAAGATGTGGGATCCAATTGCATACGCATTAGGTTTCATAAATTGTCAAGATATATCGGCAAGATGCATGTTAACTATTTTTATGATGTTTGCATCTAAGACTGAAGCCTCTAAACTTAATCTTTTAAAAGGATCCCCTCATAAATGGCTAACAAAACCTATCGTTGATTACATTACAAAAAAAGGATGCAAAATCCACTTAAATCATAAGGTAGACGAAATTATTTTTGAAAAAGAATCTTCCTCCTACTCGGTCACACAACTAAAAATATCGACTCCTGAAGGCCCTAAGGCTATATTTGCTAATACATTTCTCGCTGCTTGTGATGTTCCTGGAATTAAAAAAATAGTTCCTAAAGAATGGTATCAATTTAAGGAGTTCGAGGGTTTAAAAAAACTCAGAGCTGTTGCAGTAGCGACAATTCAATTAAGATATGATGGATGGGTTACTGAATTAAATAATGATAACAAAAGTCAAAACCCTACAGGTTTAGATAATCTTTTATATTCAGCAGATGCATCTTTCAGTTGTTTCGCAGATTTAGCTTTAGCAAGTCCCGTAGATTATAGAAAGGAAGGAATGGGGTCTTTACTCCAATGTGTTTTGACACCTGGAGATCGTTGGATGGGTAGATCAACAGAAAGAATCACTAAAGAAATTGACTCAGAAGTGCGTCGTCTATTTCCTTCTTCAAAAAATCTAAAATTACTTTGGAGTAATGTCGTGCAAGTTCCACAATCACTTTATAGAGAATCGCCAGGTATGGACCCATATAGACCTGATCAAAAGACTTCAATATCAAATTTCTTTATGGCAGGTAGTTATACAAAACAAGACTATATAGATTCAATGGAGGGGGCTACTATGAGCGGTCATCTAGCAGCAGCAGCAATTTTAGATAAGAAAGCCAAATTAGCAAAGAATCTTGCGGTCAGCTAACTATGGGTACTTGGCTTAAACATGACGTAATTACAATTGTTAATGCGCCATTAGATAACGTTTGGAACACTTGGAGTGATTTGGATTCCATGTCTCTATGGATGAGCTGGATTGAATCCGTAAAAACAATTGATCAAGAGACATCAACTTTACCTGATCTGACAGAATGGACTTTAGCTGCTAATGGATTTAAATTTAAATGGAAGGCACAAATAACAGAAAGGATTGAGAAAAATAAATTAAAATGGAAATCTATAGGAGGATTACCAACTCAAGGCTCTGTTATTTTTGAATCAAAAGGAGACCAATTAACATCAGTAAATTTAGCTGTAACATATGAATTACCTAGAATGATTGCTCGATTTATGGAAGAAAAAATTTTGGGTAAAATGGTTACTAATGAATTACAAGCAAATATTGATAGATTTCGAGATTTAGTAGAAAAAAATTACAAAAATGAATTAACTAATTAAAAATATCAATTGCAGCATTTAATAATCCTTCAAAAGTGTACTTAACCGCCTCTCTATCAACTCTGCCAAAAGTTTTTTCACATATTTTTGAAGTTTGAGGTCCAATAGTTAATAATTTTACATTTTCTAGATAGGTCAACCATTCTTCCCCAAATTCTTTTTCAAGCAAGAAAGATGAGTTTGATACTGTTTTACCACTTGAAAAAACCATTGCATCAATTTTTCTTTTAGAGATAGCATTTATTGTTTCTATAGGAATTGAATCCGGACATCTTGTTTCATAGGCAGGAACTTCTACAACACGTGAACCAGAATTCCTGAATTCATCAGCTATGAAATTCCTTCCACCTGTTTGAACTCTTGGCAAAAAAACTCTGAGTCCGTATCCTGAAACCGGAAAATTTTCAATTAAACTTTCTGCTACAAATTCTGGGGGTACGAAATCAGCCTCAATACCTAAATCGTTTAGAGTAAGGGAAGTTTTCTCCCCTACTACAGCAATTTTTATTTTCTTCGAACATTCTTTTAATGAAGTATTTAAATTTCTTAATCTCTCATCTACAAATTTTATTCCATTACTACTGGTAAAAATAATCCAGTGAAAATCATTAATTTCGCTTAAGGCATCATCAAGAGGATTTAAATCATCGGGATATCCAACATCAATTGCTGGAAAATCAAATATTTGAGCACCTTTATTAGTGAATAACTTTTTTATATCAGATATCTTATCTTTTGATCGAGTAATAATTATATTTTTTTGATTCAAAGAGAGCTCAGCCATTATTATTATTTCCCTAATCTTTTGAATCTGGATTGTGATTTTTATTTTTTAATTCCTCAAGAAGCTTGAGAACTGACAATCCTTTTTCTAATACTGTATCGTCTTTAAAAGTCATTTCGGGTACTCTTCTCATCTCTATTCTTTGACCTAAAGTATGCCTGATATAGCTCTTAGCAAGATTTAATTCTTCAACAATTTCTTTTCTTATTGCTTCTTCAGCAGTTGAAGTTATATAAATCTTGCAAAATTGCAAATCTCCTGTTAGATCTATTTTTGAAATATTTATAAAATTACTCTTTAATAGATCATTATCCAAATCATTCTGCAAAATAAGAGTTATCTCCTTTTTCAACAAAGAAGAAACTTTTGCAATCCGATAATTATTAGGCATAATAGCTAAAGGTTGGTTGGATTAGTCATTGCTTTTAGTACGAAATAAAATGTTATGAAGGCACTTATTACTGACGAAATTAAACCGACCAAAATTAATGGATTTGATCTATTTTTGAATAAAGGTTCTAGTAATGCAACCAATCCTCCAGCAATAATAGAAATTAAATACTTAGGATATCTTGCAACATTAGAGAAAAATTGGCCCATTAGCTCCACAATTTGATTACTTTTTTAGCTAAGTTTTAACAAACCTTAATCAGCATGATTACATTATATCAATTTAGACATAGCGCTTTTTGCTTAAAGACAAGAATGGCTCTTCACGCTAAGAAATTGCAATATAGAGTTGAAGAAGTTACACCGGGCTTAGGTCAATTTGAAATCTTTAAGATATCAGGTCAAAAACAAGTCCCAATAATTGTTGATGATAATGATCAAATTATTAGTGATTCTACAATTATTTGCGAATATATAAATAAAAAAAATGATAATAATCCACTTTTTCCAGAAGATCCTTTGTTGTTTGCACAATGCAAATTAATAGAGGATTGGGCTGACACTACTATGGCCTCGACTTGTAGAAAAGCTCTTATTAAATCTGCAATAGAGAATCCACAACTACGTACTGCTTTACTTCCAGACGAAATCCCATCTTCAGTAAAAGGATTAGTTGATAAATTACCTTTTAAAAATCTTAGTAAAATTTCCAATGTAGTTTTATCTTCCAAAGATAATTTAGAACTGCAAAAAATATTAGAGGCTTTATCAAAAGCCCTAATTAATAAAAAATATTTAATAGGTGATAATTTATCAATAGCTGATATTTCAATTGCTGCTCAATTATCTCTTCTTAAATTTCCAAAATCATCGGGACCAATTCTTTCTGGGGAAGGTTGTCAAGAATACATAAATAATCCTTATTTAGAAAATATATTTATCTGGAGAAACAACATAGAAGAATATCTTTTTAGTGCTAACTCTCAATAAACTTAAACGATAATTTATATTTACCAGTTTTAATTGCATGAACTGTGGGATCCCCAACTTTAGAACCGTATGTAGCAATATATTGAAAACCGCAGATGTCAGGTTTTGAAATATCCTCGGAATAAGAAAAATTAAGATTACATTTTTGAAATTTACTAATTGTCTCAACCTGATTAACCCTAGATGCTCCAGGTTTATGAACAGTTTGTAGAACTAATTCGTCAGCAAAAAACATATCATCATCTTGAATCTGAGTTCTCCCTGTAATCCTTGAATCAATATATATATCATCTTTCAAATAAGTTATTTGTTTGTTAATTGATTTAGGATCATTAACAACTTTGATCAAATTTCCACCAAATATTTCTTTGCCAATTGACTCAGAATTTTTCGAACGATTACCAATAACTTCATTTAAATTATTTTTGAAAAAATTTACTTTGTAAATAACTGGTGCTTGAGACTCATCTTCTAAATCTTGCGAAGTAATAAGCCAATTCCCCTCAAACCAATTAGGATAAATTAAATCTCTTGAAGTATTTGAAAATTTTAAATTTGTCAAGTATAGCTCTGGCCACAAATTTTCTCTTTCATTCAAAAATTCCCTTACATTATGATCATTGAAAGCAAATGCATTATTTAAAGAAAGCACTTGAATTATTAGAAAAATAATTAATCCCAAAAAATTTTTAATCATGTCTAATCCATTAATAAGATCGGAAGACCATTTTGTATTATTAGAGCCAGATTCAAAAGAAAAAATAGTAACGAAAAAAGAAGCAATATTATGGTTAAAAAATTGGCTTCCTAAGATTGATTCACCAACTATATATCAAATAAAAGATTATTCCAATGAAGAATTTATCGAAGAATTATTAGAAAGTACTTATGAATTAGAAATAAAATTTGGATTTGTTATAAAATGGTTTGCTGTTCGAGTGGAACCTGATTAATTTATAATTTTTTTATAAATTCCATATATTATTTGTTTTGCAACTTCTTTCACTTCTTCATTATTAACCTCGACTCTCAAGTCGGCCTGAGAATATAAATTTTTTCTAGATTGAAAAATTCGGTTATAATTATCACTTAAATCTTTTCCCTGCAATAGAGGTCTATTTTCAGTATCTTTTTTCAACCTCTCAAGAGCAATCTCCTTCTTTATATCAATCCAAATAACAATTCCTTGCCTTAATACACCCCAGTTTTCTGGTTTAGAAATAATTCCTCCACCAGTAGAAACGATTAAAGAGGGGATTTTGATTGTTTCTTTTAAGCAATTTGTTTCTAGTTCTCGGAATGCTTTTTCTCCATCTTCCTGGAACATTTCATTAATTGTTTTTTTTGCTATTTTCTCTATTAATGCATCCAGATCAATATACTTATAGCTCAATAATTGTGCTAATACTGGACCTGTTTGAGATTTACCACTAGCCATCATACCTATCAAATATATACTTCTTCCTTTAATTATTTTGTTTGTTTTCTCAATAATAGATTTTTCCATACAGACAAAAGAGTATATAAAACCTTAAGATAGTATTATTACAGACCTTTATGACTTTTACACATACCAAACCATTACATGGCAAGGGACGTGAATGCGTCATAACTCGACGTGCCTGTTTTAGTTCCAGTCATCGTTATTGGCTTCCTGAAAAAAGCTCGGAAGATAATTTCTCTCTTTTTGGGAAATGCAGTATCGCTCCAGGACATGGTCATAATTACGAACTCATCGTATCAATGGGGGGTAAACTTGACTCGGATGGAATGGTCCTTAACCTTTCTGATGTAAAACATTCTATTAAGAGTAAGGTTACTGGACAATTAGATTTTCGTTTTTTAAATGACGTATGGCCTGAATTTAATATTCATAGCCAAGAAGGCATTCTACCAACGACTGAGGCTCTAGTTAAAGTTATCTGGAATCGTTTAAAAGATGAACTACCTCTTACAAGTTTAAGACTTTATGAGAGCCCAACTTTATGGGCAGATTATTATGGAAAAAACATGGAAGCTTTATTAACAATTCAAAGTCATTTTAATGCTGCTCACCGATTAGCAAAAGATGAGATTTCTCTTGATGAAAACAAGAAGATTTATGGGAAATGTGCCAGAGTAAATGGACATGGACATAATTATTTTCTCGATGTAACTGTCCGAGGTAAAATTGATCCAAGAACTGGGATGATATGTGATTTGCCTTCATTACAAGCAATTATTGATGATCTTATAGTTGAACCGTTTGATCATACTTTCTTAAACAAAGATATCGAATATTTTAAAACTTGCGTCCCAACATGTGAAAATATTGCACTACATATTGCTGATATTCTGTCATCTCCGATAAAAAAAATTGGAGCAAATCTGCACAAAATAAGACTTCAAGAGAGCCCAAATAATGCTGCGGAAATTTATGTTGAACAAAGCGTACCAAATTCTTTGCAAAGAAATCTTACTAACTCTTTAGTTGCTCAAGCTTGAATACTCCAAATATAGCGATAATCATCGCTTCTAGTTTAGATGGAAGGATTGCCTTCCCCAGTGGAGGAGAATCTCATCTTGGAAGTAAGGAAGATAGGAGAATGTTAGATGAAAACTTATCAATAGTTGACGCTACCATTTTTGGATTGGGAACTCTAAAAGCTCATCAAAGTACATATTTAGTAAAAAATCATTGTAAAAATGGCGAAATAAAAATTTCAAAAAATCAGCCTATTTCTATAGTCGCCTCTAATAGCCAAAAATTTAAAAAAGATTGGAATTATTTCAATCAACCAATTAAAAGATGGTTAATCAGCTCTAATAAAAAAGATGCTATAGAGAGTAAATATTTTGACAAAGAAATTTTCTATAAAAATTCCTGGAGTAAAACCTTATTAAGTATTAAAAAAGCTGGAATCAATCGTCTAGCACTTCTTGGTGGGGCAAATCTTATAAATTCTTTTATAAAAGAAGATTTGATTGATGAAATCAAGATTACAATAGCCCCAAGAATTATTGGAGGAAAATTTACATGGATACCTGCTGAAAAAACAAATAAAATTTTTAATTTAAAGCAATTTTGGAATATAAAATCGATTCAAGAATTAGATAGAAGTGAAATATATATTCATTACATAAGAAAAAATAAAGATGATTAAAGTAAAAAAAATATGAATCATATTGAGCACAAAATTGAAATTAAACTATCAATTCAAGAAATAAATAAAAAAACATGGAATGAATTAAGAAAAGGAATCAATAATCCATTTTATGAATGGGAATGGCTCTGTAACCTTGAGTTATCGAAAAGTGTCTCAAGACAAACTGGATGGCAACCTTTATATTTTATTGCTTATGAAAATGAAGAAATATGCGGAATAGCTCCACTTTTTCTTAAAAATCATAGTTATGGAGAATTTATTTTTGATCAATCCTTTGCAAAATTAGCTCAAGATTTAAATTTAAATTATTACCCTAAGCTCATTGGGATGAGCCCTTACAGCCCTATAAATGGATACGAATTTTTATATAAAGAAAATAAAAATAAAATAGAGATTACAAATTCATTAATAAAACATATTGATGACTTTGCTTTGAAAAATAATATCTTGAGTTGCAATTTCTTATATGTAAACGAAGATTGGGGCAAACATCTACTATCCTTAGGATATCAGGAATGGATAAATACAAGTAGTGAATGGAGGAATAATGGTGAAAAAACATTTGATGATTTTTTATCCAGATTCAACTCTAATCAAAGAAAAAACATTAAAAAAGAAAGAAAATCAATTGCAAAACAAAATCTCGAGATAAAAATTCATACAGAAGAGAGTATAAATCTAGAAATAGTTCAAAAAATGCACAATTTCTATGAACAGCATTGTTTGAGATGGGGAGTATGGGGTAGCAAATATTTGACCTCTGAATTTTTTGAAAACATTCTTGAAAATAGAATAAATTTATTGTTTTTTAGTGCATCAAGAAATGATTCTGAAAGTACGATTGCAATGTCAATGTGTATAAAAAATGAAAAATATTTATGGGGTAGATATTGGGGTAGTCAAGAAGAAGTAGTTAACCTACATTTTGAATTATGCTATTACCAGCCTATTGAATGGGCAATAAAAAATAATATTCAAAGTTTTGATCCTGGAGCGGGGGGTAAACATAAAAGAAGAAGAGGGTTTTATGCAAAAGGTACTAAAAGTTTGCATAAATGGTTTAACAAAAACATGGAAAATATAATTGCCCCTTGGTTAAATGAAGTTAATTTTCAAACTTTAAAGGAAATTGAGTTAGAAAATAATTCTATCCCTTTTAAATAAAATAAAAATTAATTAATCTTATGATTGTTTATATTAATAATATAGTTTTATTAAAAATTTGAAGATGGATTTTATTAAAATATTTGAAAAAAAAATAGACATCGATAATGATTTATCTAATAGATATATTGAGCTAGACCCAAATGGATATTTTATTATAAAGTTAGATTTAGAGACAAAAAAAATCATCTTAGAACATTATTTAAATACTATTAATAAAGAAGGATATGCAATAGATCCAAAAACTAATGAGCCTATTAAATGTGACTCTAAAGAAATCAAAACTTGTAATGAGATCTTCACAGGTATTAGCGCTAAAGAGATTGGAATAGCAATAACAGAAAAGCGTAATGATCTAATATCTAGATTTGATCATGCCTTATATTTAGGGCGAGAGTTACAAAAAGCAGAAGAATGTTTATACAAAAAATTACCATACATACAAGATTAAGAAATTAAACGAAAGAATTCTATTTCTTATTGAGATGCTAAATTAAATTAAAATATAAAATCTAAAAGATAAATGAACATCATTTTCTATTTTGCATTTCTAGGTTTTGGTTTTGGAGCCGCTTTCTTATTAGATAAACTTTTAAGAGCAGTTAAATTAATTTAAAAAATTCATAAGATTTTGATAACCTCTCCATATAAATCATATTCATCAGCAAAACAAATATTTGCTTCAACAAATTTACCGATATAATTTTTTGCATCTTCATTATTTTTAATAGATAAGATGACATTGCCATCTATTTCAGGAGCGAAGTTATAAGAACGTCCTATCAATTCTTTATTTTCAGCTATTTTTTCTACTAATACTTTAACCTTAGTACCCACATATAACTGATTTTTTTTCTTAGAAATAGTTTGTTGAATAGATATTATATTGTCTTTTCTCGCATCAGCTACTTCTGAAGGCACCCTATTTTGCAAATCAAAAGCACTTGTTCCTTCCTCCGGAGAAAAGATAAAAACGCCAACATGATCAAACTCATGCTTATGCAAAAAATCTAAAAGATGTTGAAAATGTTTTTGATTTTCTCCAGGGAACCCAACAATTAAACTTGTTCTTAATACAGCAGATGGTATTTGTTCCCTTATTTGACTCAAAATTGATTCATTTAAAGAAGCCTGCCAAGGTCTATTCATACTCTTTAGAACATCTGGATGACTGTGTTGCAAAGGCAGATCAAAATAGGGAACTATATTATTTGAATCTTTAAAAGCTTTAATAACTTCATCAGTTAAACCAGTTGGATATGCATAATGAATTCGTATCCAAGGAACTGAAACTTTAGAAAGTTCTTTCAAGAGTCTTGCTAAAGAGGGTTTACCATAAATATCTTGACCATAATTTGTTGTAATTTGACTAATTAATATTATTTCTTGTATCCCTTGATCTGCTAGATTTTTTGCTTCTGAAACTATAGATTCTATATTCCTGCTGCGTTGAGGACCTCTTAACTTAGGAATAATACAAAATGCACACTTATAATCACACCCTTCAGCGATACGAAGATAAGCAACAAATTTATTTTTATCTACAAAGCGTGGAATTTTTTCATCTGCAATAAATTCAGGTATTTTTGAAACTTCATTAACAATTTCCCCTTTCTCTACTCTATTGATAACCTTAGCTATTTTTTGATAATCACCAGTTCCCACTAAAGCTTTGATTTCAGGCATTTCTTTTAAAAGTTCTTCTTTGAAATGCTGGGCCATACAACCAGCAACTATTACCTCTTTGCCTTGATCAGTAAATTCAATAATCTTTCTTATAGATTCTTCTCTAGCTGTTTCTATAAAACTACAAGTATTGACTACAACAACATTCGCATCTTCTATATCATTTCTTACTTCATAGCCCTCCTTATCTAATAACCCTTGCATATGTTCAGTATCAACAAGATTTTTCTCACAACCCACGTGACTAAAAGCAACCTTTGAAATTTTTTTATCCTTTACATTTTTATTATTTTGCTTCACTTAATTTAGATATTAGATAAGAAATAATTAAAAAGAAACTTGTTTATAAGTCGCGATCAAAGATAATATTAAAACAGATTCTGCAAATTACAAACTTTATAGATACATGATATGGCTCTAAAGACTTTAAAAAGTAGAAATCAAAAAGATTTCAAATGGCCAAAAATTGTAATTGCTATTCTGAGCACCATTGGTCTAGTTGATACGAGTTCTATCACCTTAAAAAATTGGGGATTATTTAACTCTCTTTCATGTCCTGGAATCAAGAATGGTTGCGAAACAGTTTTAAACAGCCCTTGGGGTACGTTATTCGAGAATAGTCAATTCAATATTCCTCTCTCATTGGCAGGAGTTATGACTTATGGTTCAATTCTAGGATTTTCAATATTTTTATCACTTAACATAATTTCTCCTAAAGAAAAATTAAACAAGATTTTATGGTGGGCGATATTTTTAATCTCTTGTGCTTCTTCTGTATTTAGCATCCTTTTGCTAAATATAATGTTCTTTAAAATTAAGGCTTATTGTTTTTTTTGTATTCTTTCGGCAATTTTATCTATTTCGATCTTTATTATCTCTATGATTGGTGCAAAGTTTGAAAGTAGAGAGCCTATGTTTTATAGAGGATTTATTGTTGTTTTAACAGTTCTAATTGGAGGATTGATATGGTCAAATAGTGTTGATCCATCTAATGCTATTGATATTTCTAATAGTGCAGAAAAAGTATCTCCTGCAATCACAACATCTAGCTCACCACAGAAAATTAAATTTGCTAAATTTTTAAGTGATAATAATATGAAAATGTTCAGCGCATACTGGTGCCCACATTGCCATGATCAAAAACAATTATTTGGTGAAAAAGCAGTTAAAGAATTAACAATTATTGAGTGCGCAAAAGACGGAAAAGATAATCAATATAAACTTTGCAGAGAAAAACAGATTGAAGGGTTTCCATCATGGGAAATTAATGGTGAAATATATAGTGGAGTCAAAGATTTAAATGACTTAGCAATTATGACTGGATATGAGGGAGATACTAATTTTTAATAAACCTTTTAATTATTTCGTGATTTATTTGCTGCCTAGTATGGCATTTCCAAGTTGTTTCTTTAATAGGAAAATCATCCCTATAGTGACCTCCTCTACTTTCCTCTCGAAAAAGACAAGCTTTTAACAATAGCAATGTTGTAATTTGTCTATTATGCAAGTCAAGCAATAAATTCAGTCCTCTCCTATTTGGCTCACTTAGTTTCAATTTCTGATCAATCTCTATTTTATTAAGACACTCAAGCAAAGAAGTTTTTTGTAGTTGATCTATCTCATCTTGAAGAGTTTTTAAAAGTTCAGTCATATTTTTTTTATTACGGGAAACGCCTAAATTAGACCAGCATGATTTTCTCAAGCAATCAATCTTCTCTGAAACACTTAAGATAAAATCCTCCTTTGGATTATCCATTAAAATTTTCGTGGTATATCTATCTAACCTTCTTAAGTTATAAGAAGTATTCAACTCGATAGAAGACATTTTTCTTGCAAAAACAAGGCATTCCATAAGCGAATTACTAGCTAGTCTATTTGCACCATGTACTCCTGTAGAGGCTACTTCTCCCACGGCATATAATCCTTTCATTGTAGAAGATGCATTTAAATCGGTATGAACACCTCCCATCCAATAGTGAGCTGCTGGCGCAACAGGAATCACCTCATTTAAAGGATTAACTCCATAATCCTGACATCTACTTATGATTGTAGGAAATCTTTCTACAATTTTTTCTGGATCAATAAACCTTAAATCAAGACCAACATGATCAACATCGTTTTCTTGCATATTATTTATAATCGCTCTACTAACTTGATCTCTTGTAGCTAAATCACCATATTGTAAATGTTTGACTGGGCTCTCACCATTCTTATCAACGAGAACCGCTCCCTCACCTCGAAGGGATTCAGAAATTAAAAAGCAAGGAGAACCATAAAACTTTAAAGCTGTAGGATGAAATTGTATAAATTCTAAATCCTCTATTGCGGCTCCAGCTTTCCACGAAAGAGCGATTCCTTCCCCAGCAGATTGGGCAGGATTTGTAGTATTAGTAAATAAGTGTCCCCCTCCGCCTGTGGCTAAAACAACAGCTTTAGAAGTAATCCAATATAAATTAGATCCATCTAATACCTGAACTCCCCTACATACTTCATTGTCAATAAGCAATTCTGTTACTCTCACACCTCTACAATGCAAAATATTCTTCTTGTTTTCGATATGATCCTCTAATACTTCTACAAGTGCTCTACCTGTTCTATCTTTAACATGCAAAACTCTCCTACAAGAATGGGCCGCTTCTAAAGTTGTTGATAGTTGATCTGAGCTCTGATCAAAAATCATTCCTAAACTTTGTAATCTATCAACGCAACCAGGAGCCTCTTTCACAAGCATTTCAACAGCAGATACGTCACACAAATCATCTCCAGCTTTTAAGGTATCTTCAACATGAAGAGCAAAAGAATCTTCAGGTCTAACTACTGATGCAATACCTCCTTGGGCCCATCTGCTAGATGATCTTTTACTTGTATTCCTATTTAAAAGAAGGACATTTAAATTTTCTGGCAATTCCAAACAAGTCATTAAACCAGCCGCTCCAGCACCAATTACAATCACATCCCATTTATCAATAGATATTGATTCTTGCGAAAATGGTGGCCTTAGCATTAAACCAAACCACTTAGTGATGGTTGAATAATTGCTAACAAAATAAAAATACCATCAACAATTAAGGTAGTTTGAATTACATAACTAGATACTAAAAGAGCCTTCCCATTTATCGAATTTGGAATAGCATAATTAAAAATTTCTTTTGATATGAACCATAGTATTGATGCCGCAAAAATAATAATAGACAAAGATTTTAAATGAATAAGATTTTCGGAAGTTTTCTGAAGTATTAATGGAGCTTTATCAGAATCCGCAATAATAACCTCCTTCCATTGATCCATTATTCCAGTTAAAAATATTGTCAAATCTGTAATCGCCGTTCCAAATAAAGACGATATATAAAAACTTGAACCAATTTTCCATTTTGTTCCAAATCCGACAATAGCAAGAGGCAATGCCACTGCTTCAACTGGTATATGGAGAATTGGATAAGCACTTAACCAACCCCAAAATAAACATCCCCCAAGCCAACTTCCTGAGACTCCTAATAATAAAGAACCTACAATAAACCATTTATCTCCCTCTTTTCTAGACAATAAAAAAGCCGCAGCAAGGATAAAAAAAGTAGCACAAAGAGCACTAATAGGACTGAATCTAACCCATGGCGCCTGTACAAAAATTGGCAAAATTACAAAAAAGGAAGACCATAGTCTTAAAGCAATTGGTCTAGATAAAAAAGTACTTTTTACAATATCAAATTCATTATGAAATCTAGGTTTCAAATTATCTTTAACGTCTAAATTTTTAGTAATTAATTCTTCCAATGCATTAAGGCTTTTAAATTTTTGAATTAATTTAGATCTAGTTTAATAAAACTGCAGATAACATATTTTATTATTTTAATTGTTGAAATAAATTAAACATATTTAGTATTTTAAGAGTATTTAATATACTTTGAGTCTTGTATGAGTTTACAATAAATATAAAGATAAAAGCTTGGTCTTTAATTGTGTGGAAAGAAATTAATTATAAAGAGGATTCAAATGATCTTTTGATTCCTAATATTAACTACCAAATTAATCCAGCAGAAATTGAAAGTATTGAAAATAATTCTATTGCTGAAGAAATAGGCTTTGAATCAGGTGATTCAATTATTAGTATTAATGGTAAGAAACCAAGAGATTTGATTGATTATCAGATCCTGATTAGTGAAGAAATTTTAGATATATCAGTATTGGATAAAAACAAGAAGATTCACAACATTAGTATTGAAAAAGAACAAGATGACAATTTAGGAATTAATTTTAAAGATGCATTATTTGACGTAATCAAACAATGTAATAATAAGTGCCCATTTTGCTTTATAGATCAACAACCAAATGGTAAAAGAAAAAGTCTTTATATAAAAGATGATGACTATAGATTAAGTTTTTTATATGGTTCATATCTAACGCTAACCAATTTAAATAAAGATGACTGGAATAGAATATCTACTCAAAAACTATCACCACTTTTTATTTCAATACATGCCACTGACCCACAGATCCGAGAACAATTATTAAAAAATAAAAAAGCAAGTCAAATTCTTGATCAAATTAAATGGTTAGAACAAAATTCAATCCAAATACACTCTCAAATAGTTGTATGTCCCGAAATTAATGATGGTAATATCTTAGAAAAATCTATTTACGATCTTGCGAAGTTTCATAAAAAAAGTTTTAAAACAGTACTTTCAACAGCCATAGTTCCAGTAGGCCTTACAAAGTTTAGGCCTGAAAACGATGGCCTAACAGCGATAAGCAAAGAATATGCAAGAAAAATCATTAAACAAGTAGAAAAAATTCAAACTTCTCTACAAAAAAGTATTGGAACTCGCTTTTGTTGGCTTGCCGACGAATGGTACTTAATAGCTGGTCTCAAATTACCAAGCTATAAAACATATGAAAATATGCCTCAAGAATCTAATGGAGTAGGTTCAATACGAAGTTTTCTTAAAACATTGGAAACTAAAACAAAATCTCTTCCTGAAAAAGTAGATAAGCAAAGAAAAGTCAGTTGGATCGTTGGGAAATTAGTTTATGAAGCACTGCTTCCAACAGTGGAAAAACTTAATAAAATTGATGGCCTCAGAATTAATCTATATGGCTTGCCAAGTGTTTACTGGGGGCAAGATCAAGTTGTGACAGGCCTTTTAACTGGTGAAGATTTAATTACTGGACTACAAAACAAGGATCTAGGAGAAACTATATTTATACCATCAATAATGTTAAAGCTTAATAGTGATTTGTTTTTGGATGACAAAAATATTACTGAAGTTTCAAATAAACTGAAAACTAATATTCACGTTCTTGATGATACAAATGATATTATTAGTAATCTAATAGGTTCAACTAAAACAAAAGAAATATTTAATTATGCTTAGAAAACTTATACATCCAATTTTAGTTTTGCCTTTTTGTTTGTATATTAATTCTCAAGAAGCACTTTTAAGTAAGACCAACAATAATATTGAAGAAATCCTTCAAGAAAAGGAAACCCAAATATTCCTTGATTATTCAGAAATAGATAATATTACTTTAAAGAATAATCAAGAACTTAAAGCATTAGAAAGTTTGGTCAATTCAACCACTTTCACCCTCTCAAGCAAAATCGCTAAAAGATATCCCTCATTAGATTTTCAAGGTAGTGGGTTACCTAAATATGTTTCGGGCAAAAATTATAATAGTAGCTCACCGACTACAAAAACCTCTCAATTTTCGGCAAATCCATCCCTCAATATTAAATTAGACTTAATAGACCCTCTAAGAGGGTCTGAAATTAAAATAGCTAGAAATAATTATGAAATAGCTAAAAATAATTATGAGATTAAAAAGAAAGATCTTATAAAAGAAGCAAAATCTAGATACCACAAACTACAAAAGTCTTATCAGGATATTAAAAACAAAACATTATCTCTTGATTTATCAATTACTAGTTTAAAAGATGCTCAGTCAAAATTTGATGCGGGGATAGGAACAAAATTTGAGGTCCTTGAAGCTGAAGCACAATTATCTAGAGATAAGCAATCACTAAATGAGAAAAAAATTCAGAATCAGATTAATAAAATTGAACTTAAAGAAATCTTAAGCATAAATGGGGACTTTGAGATCAATCAAAAGCAAAAATTAATAGGTTTCTGGAACCATAAATTAAACAAGAATATTACTGAGGGTTTAGTAAATAGCCTTTCCCTCAAAAATATTACTCTAAAAAAATCAATCAAAGAAAATCAAGCTAAGAATTTTTTGAATATTTACAAGCCAAATGTTTACATAAGTAATACCTTGACTAGTTCGTTTTCTAAGGGTGATTCTTTGTCAGTCAAAATAGACCCTGAAAAATCTGGATCCTCATATACAAATACTGTCAGCTTAAATTTTGGTTGGAATATTTTTGACGGTGGTCAAAATAAAAATTTATACAAATCAAGCAAAGCTGATGCAAAATCGGAAGATTACTCCTACAAAAATCTTGAAAATATTTTAAAGAAAAATATTAGTAAAGCTTATTTGAATTTGAAATTAAATGAAGAAAAAATTCTTTCATCTCTAAAAGAAATCTCTTCTACAGAAGAATCCTTAAGATTAGCAAGATTAAGATATGACGTAGGTATATCTACTCTTAAAGATGTTCTTGTAAGACAAAAAGAGTTAAGTAATGCTAATTCAAAAAAAATTGATTCAATTTATAATTACAATTTAAATTTAGATGAATTAGTAAGATTGACTTTTCTTGAAGTAAGTAATATTTGTAACAATAAAAATAATCCTATCAAAAACGACATTCAATCTATTTGCAATATCTGAATATGAATAATAATAATTTAACCAGTCAACAGTTAAAAGATTTAGATTCTTTATTTGAATTGGTTAGTGATCGACAATTAAAAGATTTTGGAAACATCAGTGCTAGTAGCAAGTCAGACGGTTCGTTAATTACAAGTTGTGATTTATGGAGCGATAAAACGATTGTAGAGGCTCTATCTAAAATTGCTCCAAATGAAGGGGTTCTAAGTGAAGAGGGGGGAAAGTTAGTCCCTAATACAAATGCTTATTGGATAGTAGATCCTCTTGACGGGACCACAAATTTTGCTGCAGGAATTCCATATTGGTCAATTTCGGTAGCAAGATTTGTAGATGGTGCACCTCAATCTTCTTTTTTAATCATTCCAACATTAAAGAAAAAATTTGTAGCAATCAAAGGAGAAGGTGTTTGGCTCAATAGCAAGAAAATTGAGGTTAATAATAATCAACAAAGTGAATGTGTTTCTTTATGCAGTAGATCTATTAAAATTTTACAAAAAAATCCTAATTCAATATTTCCTGGAAAAATAAGACTTCTTGGTGTATCCAGTTTAAATTTAACAAGCGTTGCAATGGGACAAACTTTTGGAGCAATAGAATCAACTCCAAAAATATGGGACATCGCGGCAGCATGGCTATTACTAGAGGAGCTAAATTGTTCAATTGAATGGTTAGAAATAAACCCCATGCATTTAACTACAGAACAAGATTTAAAAGATACTAATTTTCCCTTAATTGCCTCTAGGACAAAAGAAAAAATGAAAGTCTTGAGACCATGGGGTAGTTTATTATTCAAAAATTAGTTGCATCATAAATATATAAAAGACTTGAAAAATATCCCTATTGGATACAATAAATAAGATTTGGGATAAGTATTTGAAGAGAATTAATATGCAGCGCAGTACAACATGGATTATTAAAAGTTTATGGGGAGCTTGCGAAAGATGGAGTAAATCGGATTGTATTGATTTAAGTGCTGCTTTTGCTTATTACACTCTTCAGTCATTCTTTCCAATACTACTTATTTCTCTTTCAATAGCTTCTTGGTTTCTAGGTAAACAAGATGGTTTAGATCAACAAATAATATCTATTGCCGCTCAAATTTTACCTCCATCGGTTGTTGAATTAGTTGAAACAACATTATTTAAATTAATTGACCAAGGCTTTGGAGCAGGTATTTTAGGAGCTATGTTTTTACTTTTTACTGCTGGCAATGCATACTTATCACTTCAAAGAGGTTCAGATAGGCTTTGGGAAGACGAGCTACCTTCAAGAAGAATAAACTCTGCCTGGCAAGAGCAAGCATCAAGATTTCTTAGGAACAGAATTGAAGCTTTCTTAGTAGTATTTTTTATAGGGTTTTTAATGGTATTAGATCAAATCAGTGCTAATCTCAGAATGATTCCAACTACTGTTTTAGAAAAAATATCAAATTCTAGTAATTTTATTTCTGAATTCATTTTAAAGTTACCACTTTTACAAGTTGGTCAATTTGCTTTACCACTGGTGGGATTTTCATTAATGGCTTTATTACTTCAAGCACTGTTGCCGAGTAGAAAAGTTCCTTTAAAACCACTAATCCCTGGTTCAATTCTGATTGGAATTGGGCTCACTACTCTTAATCTAGCAGTTAGTAAAAGTATTCTTTCCCTTGGAACAAGGTTTCAAGCATATGGTTTTATTGGAGGTTTTTTAGTACTAACTTTATGGGTTTGGTTATTAGGCGTTATTTTATATTTTGGCCAATGTTGGAGTGTAGTTATAGCTAGTATGTCTTTAACAAGTAGGAGAAGAAAAAATTAATCAAAAAGAATAATATGTTTCCTTTTCTAAAATGAACAAAAATTTAATTACCTATTCTATAATTTTTTTAATATTAATCTCCTTTTTTGGATTTAACTTTTTTCTAAGTCTTATCGGAAATCTTTTATTACTTGTAATTTTAATTCCTCTTTTGATACTTTCTGTGTTATTTATAAGTTTTAATTCCTTAAAATCAAAAGTAAATACGTGTAATCAATGTGGCACTGTAACTTTAGGAATTAATAATACTTGTATGAATTGTGGCGCAGATTTAGAAAATACAAATTCAAAAAGCTCCGAAAGTTTGAAAAAACCCAGTGAAACTACAATTGAAGTAAAAGCAGAAGAAATCAAATAATTGTCCTTAAATAATTCTTATAAAAAAATTCAACCAATCCCAATTTGTCTAAGAATGCTTTGTCCTGTAATCAATTCTGTACCTAAACCTATCAATATTCCCATCATTGCCATTCTGCCATTCCAAGTTTCTGCAAAGTTGACAAAACCAAACCTTGGTTGATTATCCTCATTCATAATGATTTATTCGAAAAAGTAATTTTATTTTAGCGTTTGAAGGTTAAATTTATGAAAAAAAATTCATGATTTATCTAACATGTCTTATTCCATCAACTGGCTTATACTCGTCTCCTGTTAATTCTTCATAAATTATCGCAGGCAAACCTGTCTCAAACATAGTCTGGAGAGCTTCTTTAAGCATTGGGTTCCATCCTCCAGTACTTACTTTTCCGTGTCTTACAGTCCAATCCCAGGTTCCTTGCAAATCTCTAGGCAGTCTTCCCTCTCTATCTCTTCTAGCGACTAAATCTAGAGATTCTACTATTCCAACTATAACTGGATTTTTTCCATAAGAAGGAGTTAGGCTCAATTCCAGTCTGACAGGTTCTTCTTTGACCATTTTAAGACGGAACCTAGGAGGCAATTTAAGTGATCTAATAACTCCCGAAACAATCTTTGTTCTTAATTCCAAATTTTTATCCTTATAAATTTACTAAAAGAATTTAATCAGTTGTAGTTCCCTTTTCTTCAAGAGTTGAATCTTTATCATTAGAAAACCTCACTGTAAGTAATTCTTCTTGAGTTATATTTCCAGATTTATCAAGAAGTTCAGGATGAATAGTATATCTCTTTTGTTTAATATTTGTTTTGTAAGATCGATTTTGTTGTTTATCAAGTGCTCCCCAACCATTTGACATTACTTTAAATGCCTTCCAAACTAGATAAGTTAGAGCAGCTGAATAAATTATTGGAAATAAAAAAGACATTCAGTTTATTAATCAATTTATGACTTAAATACTATAATAGCTCGAAAAAAATAAATTTAGCTATTCTAAATAAAGATATTCTTCTATTTGCTAAATAATTTCAGCGATTTATGTGATTATCACTAACATAAATAATAAACTTTAGACGAATGTTTTCAAAGATAATCCCAATAAGAAAATTTATAAAATTCTCTTTTAATAAACTATTCTTCCTATCTTTTTTAACACTTGGTCTAATTAATAAATCAAATGTTATATCTCAACCCATAATAAAGCAAAATCTAAATGAAGAATTTAAAATTACAAATATATCTTTCATAACAGAAGCAGTAAAGAAAACAGGGGCTTCGGTAGTAACTATTGACACTCAACGATTTGTTAAAAATAGACAATTTTCTAGAGATTCAAGAATATTCTTAGATCCATATTTTGAAAGATTCTTTGGCTTACAATTACCTCCGGAAAATCAACCACGGATAGAACAGAGTCAAGGAAGCGGCTTTATATTTGGAGATGGTCTCGTAATGACTAATGCACATGTTGTTAATGGATCAGAAAAGTTAATAGTTGGCTTATCAAATGGAGCAAAATATAAAGGCAAGTTAATAGGACAAGATTTACTTACTGATTTAGCTGTTATCAAGCTTGAAGGGAAAGGACCTTGGCCAAAAGCAAAGTTAGGAGATTCAACAAAAATTGAAGTTGGTGATTGGGCAATAGCCGTTGGTAATCCTTTTGGATTAGAAAATACAGTAACTCTGGGAATAATTAGTAATTTAAATAGAAATGTCTCACAATTAGGAATATATGATAAAAAATTTGAGTTAATTCAGACAGATGCAGCCATAAATCCTGGTAATTCTGGGGGGCCATTATTAAATAGTAAGGGAGAAGTGATTGGAATTAATACTCTTATTAGATCAGGCCCCGGAGCAGGCTTAAGTTTTGCAATCCCAATAAATAAAGCTAAAAATATCGCTTCGCAACTAATAAAAAATGGAAAAGTAATACATCCCATGATTGGAATCAACTTAATAGACGAAAATTATTTTGAGACGAATAAAAATATTGTAAAAGTAGGATACGTTGTCCCAAATAGCCCTGCTGCAAAAAGCGGAATCATTATTAATGACATAATCCTAAAAGTGGGTA
>CABZLA010000005.1 GCA_902526435.1 uncultured Prochlorococcus sp.
TGATGAAAAAGGAAGGTTTGAATCAAAAGTAAGAGAATTAACCAAAGATTTAGAGCCATCATTATTCCTCCCACTTGATGTTCAAAATCCTTCTCAAATTGAAGAAATTTTTGAAAATATTAAAAACAATTGGGGACAAATTGATGGGTTAGTTCATTGTCTTGCATTCGCAGGTCGTGACGAATTAATTGGAGACTATAGTTCAACTTCATCCGAAGGCTTTGATAGAGCTTTGAATATTAGTGCTTATTCTTTAGCACCTCTATGTAAGGCAGCAAAACCACTTTTCAGCGATGGCGCTGGGGTAGTTTCTTTAACTTATTTAGGATCTGAAAGAGCTATACCTAACTATAATGTAATGGGCGTAGCAAAGGCAGCTTTGGAGGCTTCTGTAAGATACCTTTCTGCAGAACTGGGCCCTGAAAAACAAGTAAGAGTTAATGCAATAAGTGCTGGTCCAATTAGAACACTTGCGAGTTCTGCAATAGGTGGCATTTTGGATATGATCCATAATGTTGAAGAAAAAGCTCCGCTGCGAAGAACAGTTACTCAAACAGAAGTAGGAAATACAGCTGCTTTTCTTTTAAGTGATCTTTCAAGTGGCATATCAGGCCAAACTATTTATGTTGATGCAGGTTATTGCATTAATGGAATGTAAATTACAATTTAAACAAATTAAATGTCATCCTCAAGACAAGCTAAAATTAAAAGAAAAACAAATGAAACAGATATTAGTATTTTTCTTAATATAGATGGCAATGGAATTTCTGAAATTGATACTGGCATACCTTTTTTAGATCATATGTTGCATCAAATATCTAGTCATGGATTATTTGATTTAAAAATAAAAGCTATTGGAGATACACACATTGATGACCATCATACAAATGAGGATGTTGGCATTGCTCTTGGGAAAGCTTTTACTAAAGCCATGGGAGAAAGAAAAGGGATAAACAGATTTGGGCATTTTTTTGCACCTTTAGATGAGGCTTTAGTTCAAGTAACATTAGATTGTTCGGGGAGGCCTCATTTGTCTTATGATCTCAAATTAAAAGCACCAAGAATAGGGAATTATGATACTGAATTAGTAAGAGAATTTTTTATAGCTTTTGTAAATAATAGTGGAATCACTCTTCATATCAATCAAATACAAGGTACAAATTCTCATCATATTGTTGAGGCATGTTTTAAAGCCTTTTCAAGAGCAATGCGAATGGCTTCTGAAATAGATATCAGAAGATCTGGAACTATTCCAAGTAGTAAAGGTATGTTAGAAAATGATTAGATAATTAAATTCAGTACTTTTCTGAATTAGCCACAATTTCATATATTTTTGGCGAAAATAAATAAAGTTAATATTTTAAAGTGACTTATATTCAAGAAAAACAAATTAATGATAAACCAGCTTTTAATAAAGAAGACTGGGCTAGTGCATACAAAAATGTTGAAAAAGAATTAACAAATGCACCATTAAATATAATTAAGGGGGGGGATATTGAGGAATTGTATGGAACTCTATTCAGAAACGGGCCAGGAATATTAGAAAGAGGAGGCCAATGGGTTCATCATCCCTTTGATGGAGATGGAATGATTACAGCAATTAAATTCGAGAATGGGAAACCATCATTAACAAACAAGTTTGTGCAAACAAAAGGTTTTTTAGAAGAAAAAAAGATTAACAAATTTATATATAGAGGAGTTTTTGGCACTCAAAAAAGTGGAGGAATTTTAAATAATGCTTTAGATTTAAAATTCAAAAATATTGCTAATACACACGTTATAAAATTAGGCAACGAAGTACTTGCACTATGGGAAGCAGCGGGTCCACATGCCTTAGATCCTAACAATCTTGATACTATTGGGCTAACAACTTTAGGTGGAGTTTTAAAGAGTAACGAAGCATTTAGTGCTCATCCAAAAGCTGATTTCAATTCAAATATTTCATCTGAACTTTTGGTAACTTTTGGAGTACAAACTGGTCCAAAAAGTACTATTAGATTAATGGAATTTTCAAATGCTGGCGAAAATGCAGGTGAACTGATAATAGACAGGAAAGATACATTTAATGGATTTGCATTCCTTCATGATTTCGCCATTACAACCAATTGGGCGATATTTTTACAAAACGCTATAGACTTTAATCCTTTACCATTTGTAATGGGCCAAAAAGGAGCCGCTCAATGTTTGAAATCAAATCCTAATAAAAAAGCTAAATTTTTTATAATCCCAAGAGAAAGTGGTTTATTTAAGGGGCAACCACCTATAACTATAGATGCACCAGATGGATTTGTATTTCATCATATTAATGCATACGAAAAAGATTCAAACATAATTTTAGATAGTATTTTTTATGATGATTTTCCTTCTGTTGGGCCCGATGAAAACTTTAGGGATATTGACTTTGATAAGTATCCAGAGGGTAATTTAAAAAGATCTATTATCGACTTAAAGGGGGGAACTTCAAAGCTTGAAACTTTAAGTTCACAATGTTGCGAATTCGCTACTGTTAACCCTAAACTTTTAGGATTAAAAGCATCTTACTCATGGATGGCTTGTACAGATAAGAAAATTGGGAATGCTCCTTTACAAGCTATTAAAAAAATAAATTTGATTACCAAAGAGGAAATTTCTTGGTCAGCTGCACCAAGCGGATTCGTTAGTGAACCAATAATGGTTCCATCACAATCATCAAATAAAGAAGATGAGGGTTACTTATTTATTCTGTTATGGAATGGTAGTAGAAGAGGAAGTGATCTTGTGATACTAGATGCCAAAAACTTAAAAGAATTAGCTATTTATGAACTTCCAATATCCATTCCGCATGGCTTACATGGATCTTGGGTTAATAATTAATCAGGCAATTATATTTAACAATTGAGGAATGATTTTTTTAACAGCTTTACCACGATGACTACATAAATCTTTTAATTCATTATTCATCTCAGCGAACGTTAATTTACTTGATAACTCCTCAAAAATAGGATCATAACCAAAACCACTATTTCCTCTAGGTCTTAGAATAATGTTTCCAAAACATTTAGCCTCTGATTCTAATATTACATCTCCAGTAGGAGAGCAAACACAAACATTTGCAATAAAAAAAGCACCTCTATTTTCTTCTCCATCAAGTTCATATAAAACTCTTTCTATTCTTTTTTGATCATTTTCTGCATATCTTGATGAGTAAATTCCTGGCCTACCGTCCAAAGCATCAATACATATTCCTGAATCATCTGCAATGGCATAGTTTCTTGTCTTTTTAGAAACTTCACTTGCTTTTTTGATTGCATTCTCCCTAAATGTTATCCCATTCTCCTCAACTTCTATTGATTCTGGTTGAAGCAATAATTGGCAATTTACATTTAATAGTAATTTTTTATATTCTTCAATTTTACCTTGGTTTTTACTTGCTAAATATAATTTTTTCATTTTATATTTTTTACTTTTTTTATGTATTTTTGACTCCATTCCAAAACCTCAGTTAAATCATTTTCAGACTTTGCCTCGCAATACAATCTTAAAAGAGGCTCTGTTCCTGAGAACCTGAATAATAGCCAAAAATTATTATCCATTCTCAATTTTATGCCGTCGATATTTGAGACATTCATAACAGTATAACCACATATTTTTGAAGGAATATTATTTATAATGAATTTTTCAAGAATTTCTTTTTCTGATTGATTTGGAAATTTAATATCAATTCTTCTATAAAAACTTGGACCAAAATTTTCTTGAATTTGATCTAAAGTTTCATATAAATATTTTGATTTTTCTGCGATTCCATTTAGTAAAATCATAGCAGCATATAAAGCATCTCTCTCCGGCATAAAGTCTCCAAAACCTACACCTCCTGATTCCTCTCCTCCAATAAATATTTTTTCTCTAATCATTTTTTTTGCGATATATTTAAAACCAACCGGTAGTTCGAAAACCTCTCTATCTTGATTTTTTGCGATATTACTAATTATGTCTGAACCACTAACAGTTTTAAGTACTGGATATAAATTCTTATTCTTTTCTCCCAAATAACTAATAAAGAAAGGTAATAAAACTTGAGTACTACAAAATCTTCCTTTTTCATCAATTACAGCAATCCTATCGCCATCACCATCAAAAATTATACCTAGCGTTTTAATACCATTTTTAGAAGTTTTTGTTAATGTTTCAGTTAAATTATCTAAATATTTTAGCAGTGGCTCTGGAGGATTTCCTCCAAATAAAGGATCATAATCTGCTCTAATTTCAGTAAAAATTTTTGAATCATAACCTTCAAAGATCTGACTAAGGCAATTTGCTGCTGAACCATGCATAGAGTCAACAAAAATCTGCAAATTCATTTTCTTTAAATTATTAGCAATAAAATCAATATTGAAATTAGATTTAATTTGATCTAAATGAAACTTCTTAATATCAACTTTTTCATATGCACCTCCCAATCTTTGAATTGAGTTTCCCAGAAGTAACCTTTTTTCAACTTCCTTTGTAAAAGATTCATCCACAGAACATCCTTTAAAACTTTTAATCTTTAAACCCAGCCAATTATAAGGATTATGACTTGCAGTAATAACTAAAGAACCTAAAAACATAAATTTTTTGGCGTATAAGCTGCAGGAAGGCGTGGGCACATAACTAGTAGAAATAATGGGTTCAAAACCACACCCTTTAACAAAAGATGCTATCTCTTTTGCGAACTCATTTGCCATGAATCTACGATCGTACCCTATAAGAATTTTTTTAGAATTTGTCTCTTCGAAGTATTGATAATATAATTCCTGACAAGAGGCGACTACAACTCTTGAGAGATTTGATAGATTGAAATCAAAACCAATTATTCCTCGCCAGCCATCAGTTCCGAATTTTATTTCATCTAGTTCATTTGAAGACAAAGTAAAATAGTTCCTTAATTTCCAATAATTATCTATATTAATTTATAGAAGTAAAAATTTAAACTGCCTTTGCAAAAAAATTTGAATAATCTTTATTTAAAAAGTTTTATAAGATGCAAAAGAAAAGCTTGGCTCGATTATCAGGGCAATAAGTCTCAAAGAATTTGGTCACCACATCAATCTATAGAAATAATTAAACGATACAAAACCTTTTACAAACTAAGTGATGGAGATTTATATTCCGGGGAAAAAGCCTGTAAGAGGGGTTCAACTGGAGTAATTGGATTAAAAGCAAGATCTAAAGTAATCAATAATATAAATACAGAAATGCAACCTCAATTACTTAAAAAAATAGGTGGTCATAGCAAATGGGGCGAATATAAATATATACCTGTTGTATATAAGTTAGGCCATAGAACAACAAAAGAGCATCTATTCGATTTAGCTTTTTCTTCGATGTTATTAGAACCCTTTCAAGAAGCAAAAATTGAAAAAGGATTGGTAATTTCAAATTTTTCAAATCGAATTAATATTGAAAAAATTGATTTAAATCCACACTTAAGAAAAAAAGTAATACATACTTTTTTAAATTTAAATGAATATCTAAAAAGATCTATTCCAGATATTACTGAAGACAGGAAAAAATGTACGATATGTTCATGGCAAAAGTTTTGCGATACAGAAGCAAAAGATAATGGATATCTAACTGATATAGATGGTATTGGTTCTAAAACATCCTTGTTTCTCCAAAAAAATGGGATATCTAATATTAAAGAATTAGCTGCTACTAAGAAAATCGATTTAGGAAAAAAACTTTTTCAATTTAAGGAGCAAAGATTTGAAAAAGCTGCAAAGTTTATAAATCAATCAAAAGCATATTTATCAGGAATACCAATTCGAATTTTGGAAAATAAAAACTTATCTTATCTTTTAAAAAATAAAGATTCGGGATTCTTTATTTTTGATATTGAGTCAAATCCAGATAATAAACATGATTTTTTATATGGATTTTTAAAAGTAAATAGTTTGTTTGAAAATATTGAAGATGATTTTTATGATCCAATATTAAACCTTAAAAACAATACTAAAAAATCTAATCAAGAAATTATTCAAAAACTTTTTTCTCAAAAATACTGGCCAGTTTTACATTATGGAGAGACTGAAAAAATTGCAATATTAAATTTAGTTAGGCAATCAGATCTCGATGTAAAAGAAATTGAAATCCTAAATTGCAGATTTATAGACTTACACTTAATTGTAAGAGGATCGTGGATATTACCTATTAGAAACTATAGTTTAAAAACAGTTGCTAATTGGATTGGATTCAAATGGGAGCAAGAAAATGTAAGTGGATCAAAAGCTTTATATTGGTGGATCCAATATAAGAGTACTTTAAATGATATTTTCCTAAAAAAAATAATTAAATATAATCGAGATGACTGTTTGGCTACACTTCAAATCGCGAAGTGGTTAATCAAAAAAAATGAAAATGTTAATTAAAGAAAAGTTGAACCTACAGATTTCTCTAATGAAATTTGGCCAAAATTATCAGAGAAAAATGGATTTCCCTTATCTAAATATTTTCTCTTTATCATTGCTAGACCTTTTATTATTCGAGGCTCTAATACATAAATGCTGGTAATATAACCAACCGATTTTTCTTTATTCTGATTATTAAAAAGAATTTTATTCACAGATTCTAAATTCAGATCTTTATCTTTAGCCGTCCACACTCTGATCTCCTGCTTTAAAGAAGAAACATTCTTGATTTTTGACATTGTTTCTTGACCCAAATAACAACCTTTATTGAAGTCTATTAGATCTGTTAATCCTAATTCAAGTGGATTATTTTTTCCATTAATTTCACTATTTAAAGATGGTATAGCCTGATTAATCTTCCACAATTGCAAGTCATTAGAATTCATTGAATTTGGATTATTTTTATAAAAATCATATTTTTTATCTTCATTTTTTAAAAAAATAGGTTGAGTGATTCGCCAAGAATTCATATCATCAACTTGCTGAAGTCTATTTATTGAAAAAGTATCACTTAATGAAACATCGTCAGACGGAAAAATAATATCATTAAAGTATTTTCTAATCTCACTAGTATTTCCTACTAAGACAATTACTTTTAATTCATTTTCTGAGCAATTAATTTCAAGTAATGATTTTAAAATTCCATTTGGGGATAACCAGCAAGATTTTAAAACCTTGTTATTTAAATCAACAATATTTCCTGTAGTTATTCCATTTAAGAATCTTTTACTATCTTTTCCAGTAACAGAAAAGCAATCAAATTTTTCAAGCCAAAATTGTTCTTTATTTTCTTTAATTTTTGACATTATTTATAGAAAGTCTTCTATTGAAAATAAGCTTTTTAATTGTATATTTTGTTCTTTTAAGGCCTCATATCCTCCTTCTCTTCTATCGACAATAGACAAAACTTCTTTAACTAAAAGATTATTTTCTCGTAACTTATTAATTGCTTTAATAGCTGATCCAGCAGTAGTCACAACATCTTCTAAGACAGTTACTTCAGTTCCTTCTTTTAATGTAGGCCCCTCTAACCCAGCCTTTGTTCCATATTCTTTTATTTCTTTTCTGATGATTAAAGCATCTATTAATAACCCTTGGGCAGCAGCTGTTACGATTAAACCACTAACTAAAGGATCGGCTCCTAAAGTCAATCCAGCCACAGCTTTTGAACTTGGATCCATTAACTCCAAAAACAAATTACTAATTAATTTCAACCCTGTGCCATTTAAAGATACAGGTTTACAATTAAGATAATGAGCACTTTTTTTGCCAGATGCCAAAGTAAAGTTTCCTTTCTTATAAGACTTTTCAATTAAAAGTTTTAACAAATTCTTCTTATTTAATTTATTCTTCTGCGAGAAATTGTTCATTAATAGAAGTTAAGCTTATATTTCAAGATTAGGAGAAAAAAAAGAAATCTCACAAAAACTTACTAAGTTGGTGCTTTTTGAAATATTATTTTTATATTGTATGTAAATCGAATGTAATTAATCATTACTGGAGAAAATCTGGGGGTGTAGCAATCTGGTGAATGCACCAAACTCATAATTTGGCTTAGGCGAGTTCGATCCTCGCCACCCCCATCACTAATTTGTTATTGAATGAAAATAACTTTACTATTCTTACTTTTGATATTTCCAGCTTTTTTTGCTGCGAGTGAACTTTCGTTTTTATTAATAAGGCCAAGTAAAGTTTTAAGACTGATAGAAGAGAAAAGAAAAGGAGCATTTTCCATTTTAAAAATTCAAAAAAGATTCAGATCTTCTTTAATAGCATCTCAATTTGGCGTGACAATTTCTCTTATAGCTGTTGGTTGGTTAAGTAAAGGTTTAGCTAATGATTTTTGGAATGCAAATAAATTTTCAAATCGAATATATGATCTCTTATTATTTTTATTTATTGTACTTATAGTCACCCTTATATCGGGTCTTATTCCTAAAGCATTAGTAATTAATAATCCAGAGTCAGCCGCTTTGAGATTAACTACAATTTTTGATGCAGTTCGAAAAGGAATGCAACCTATTGTTTCTGTAATTGAATTTTTTGCAAGTGCTTGTTTAAGGTTATTTAATCTAAACAACAAATGGGATTCATTAAATTCAGTATTATCAGCAGGTGAATTAGAAACATTAATAGAAACAGATAATGTCACAGGATTAAAGCCTGATGAGAAAAACATCTTAGAAGGTGTTTTTGCTTTAAAAGATACTCAAGTCAAAGAAGTAATGATTCCAAGATCTGAAATGGTAACTTTGCCAAAAAATATTACGTTTGCTGAACTTATGAAACAGGTTGATAAAACAAGGCATGCTCGTTTTTTTGTAATTGGTGAGTCTCTTGATGATGTTTTAGGTGTTTTAGATTTACGTTATTTAGCAAAACCAATTTCTAAAAGCGAAATGGGAGCAAATACATTATTAGAACCTTTCCTTTTGCCAGTAACAAAAGTAATAGAGACATGCTCATTAGCAGAAATATTACCTATCGTTAGAGATTACAATCCATTTTTACTCGTTGTTGATGAACATGGTGGGACTGAGGGACTTATCACTGCAGCTGATCTTACTGGTGAAATTGTTGGAGAAGAAATGCTAAATAGCAGAGTATATTCTGATATGAAAATGTTGGATAATTTCTCTAAGAAGTGGTCAATTGCTGGTAAAGCAGAAATAATAGAAATCAACAAAAAGCTGGGATGTTTTCTTCCAGAAGGTGCTGATTATCATACACTCGCAGGATTTCTTCTTGAAAAATTTCAAATGGTCCCAAAAATCGGAGATAGTTTAGAATTTAAAAATATTAAATTTGAAATAATTTCAATGTCAGGCCCCAAAATAGATCGTGTAAAAATATTTCTGCCAAAAAGTTAAAATTGACATCCAATGAAGGATAATAACTAAATATACATGGACTATAAGATATGAAACCAACCTCATCCTCAGTAAAGGTTGGAGTAATCGGTATAGGAAATATGGGATGGCATCATGCTCGAGTGCTTAGTTTGCTAAGAGATGCAGATTTAGTTGGAGTTGCCGATCCAGACGAAAGCAGAGGTAAATTAGCAGTAGAGCAATTTCAATGTGAGTGGTTTAAAGATTATCGTGATCTTATTTCTAAAGTTGATGCAATTTGTATTGCTGTTCCAACACTTCTCCATCACAAAGTAGGCCTAGATTGTCTTAAGGCAGGTGTTAATGTTCTTATTGAAAAACCTATTGCAGCTACTGAGCTAGAGGCTAAATCTTTAATAAATGCCTCTAAAATTAGTAACTGTCTTCTACAAGTTGGACATATTGAAAGATTTAACCCTGCTTTTAGGGAGTTAAATAAAATAGTTCAAAATGAAGATATTGTTGTTTTAGAAGCACGAAGGCACAGTCCTCATGCTGACAGAGCAAATGATGTATCAGTAGTTATGGATTTAATGATTCATGATATTGATCTTGTGCTTGAATTAGTTAATTCAAAGATACAGAAATTAGCCGCCGTCGGAGGAAGAAATAGTGATGGCTTAATAGATTATGTAAATGCTACTTTGGTTTTCAAGAATAATATTATTGCGAGCTTAACTGCTAGCAAAATGAGTCATAAAAAAATTAGGAATTTAAGCGCACATTGCCAAAATGGTCTAGTTGAAACAGACTTCTTAAATCATTCTCTACAAATCCATAGAAAAGCGCATGAATCCTATACAGCAGAGCATGGAGAATTAGTTTATCGAAATGATGGTTATGTT
The DNA here is from genome assembly GCA_902526435.1 of uncultured Prochlorococcus sp. Lineage (GTDB taxonomy): Bacteria > Cyanobacteriota > Cyanobacteriia > PCC-6307 > Cyanobiaceae > Prochlorococcus_A. The sequence continues at coordinate 10,162 of CABZLA010000005.1, forward strand.
GAAGAAGTAAGCACAACCTCTATCGAACCTTTATATGCAGAATTAGAACATTTTCTTAAGTGCGTACAAGGCAAAGAATTACCAGAAGTGGACGGAGAACAAGCCTCAAGAGCGTTAAAAATTGCAGATTTTATTGAATGTGCAGTAGAAAACTCTGGTGATGCAATATCCCTTGAAATACCCTTCTGAATCATAAAATAGATTTTATTTAAACCCTACTGCAGCTTGCCAAACAAAAACTAATAAAAAGAAAAATAAAGGTATTAAAGGAAGAACGTCAACGGTTGGAGCGAAAGCCTTATATGCTTCAGGCAATTCAGCGAATGTATTTAAAAGAGTGAGCACCTTCTTAATAAATTAATTAATTATGTTAAGACGTTACCACGTATGGTGAGCAATAGAGGATCTTTTCCATGGAGCGAAATCTATTGTAAAACAATTATCTTTAATTGCAGCAGAAATTGCATTTGTAAATCGAATTAGATGAGAAATATTATGTAGGCTTATAAGCGTTAGGCCTAATATTTCATCATTTCTAACTAAATGATGTAAGTAAGCACGAGAGTACGATTTACAAGTTTCACATTTACAAGTTTTATCTATTGGAGAAAAATCATTTTTAAAGCGGGCATTACGTATATTCCATCTTTCATCATTAAAAAATGCAGTCCCATGTCTTCCCAGTCTTGTAGGCAAAACACAGTCAAATATATCGAATCCTTTTGCAACAGCTAAAGAAACTTCTCTTAGAGAGCCAATTCCCATTAAATATCTTGGTTTATTTATTGGTAAGAATTTCGGGACGTAATTAATTACACTATGTATTTCTTCGACTGCCTCTCCAACACTGACACCTCCTACCGCTATTCCAGGTAGATCAAAAGAACTTGTAAATTTTGCGCTATGTTCTCTTAATCTTGGATACTTACCACCTTGAACTATTCCAAATAATGCTTGATTTGATTTCTGATGAGTCTCAACACATTTTTGCAACCATGAATGAGTTCTTTGTAAAGAATCCTCAATATCATTTTCGTTAGCTGTATGCGGAGGACAATGATCAAAAGCCATAGCAACATCAGAACCAAGATCCATTTGAATCTGCATTACTTTTTCAGGTGATAAAAATACATGACTACCATCTCTTGGATTTTTAAATTCCACACCTTTATCAGAAATATTATTTAATTTGGCCAAACTAAAAACTTGATATCCACCTGAATCAGTAAGAATAGGCTTATCCCAATTCATAAACTTATGAATTCCACCAGATTCTTTAACTAGTTTTTCTCCAGGTTGCAGATGAAGATGGAAGGTATTCGAAAGAATCATTTCCGATCCTGTAGAGATTAACTGCTTAGATGAAATTCCTTTAACCGTTGCCAAAGTACCCACAGGCATAAATCTTGGAGTATTTACCTGACCATTTGGGGTATGAAATATACCAGTTCTTGCCTCCGTATTACTACAATTCGATTTAATTTCAAATTCAAACACGATAATTTATAAAATTTTTTGATCCTTTTTTAATAATCTACCCTATTATTTAATATTGAATCTATTTTTATCTCATCAAAAAATATTTAATAAAAAATTTGGCTGGATCTTGGATTTTCTATACGACATTTCCAAAGATACCTTTAATTAATCCCGAATTTAAAAATATTGCACAATTTGCGCCGCCTTTGGGATTTTTTATTGGAACAATACAGAGTTATATTTTTATTTTTTTAAGCGTAAACTCTTGGTCTATTTATGCATCTACTTTAATCTGTTTAGCTTCAGGATATTTAATTACAGGAGGTCTACACCTCGATGGTTTAATGGATACTTTCGATGGAATTTTTGCGGGTAAAAAGAAACGTTTAAAAGCTATGAAAGATAGTAAAGTTGGATCCTTTGGTGTTCAATCTTTATTTTTTATAACTTTAATTCAGATTGCTTGCATACTCAAAATTCAAAACCAAATAATTCTTGTTTTGCCAATATGCTTATTTTGGGGAAGATTTTCAAATTTATTTTTTATAGAAAAATTTAAATATATGAGTTACAAGAAAAAATCTATTAGTCACAAAAAGTTTTGGAATGGATTTAAAAAAGAATCTTTGATTTCCATTGTTTTTCTTTTAATTTTTATCGCATACCAATTTGTTTCAATTACATCCCAAGCAATATTAATAAAATTTTTATTTCTAATTTTAATTGGTATTTTTTTTAGTTATTCTATTCCAAACATACTTGGGAATAAAATTGGAGGCTTCAATGGAGATGCTTGCGGTGCGAGTGTTGTACTAGTCGAAACTACAATGTTATTTATGAATGCAATTCTTTTATAGGAAGTTCTAAATAGAAAATATTCTTCTTCTTAAAACTTTTCAATTCTTTTACATCATTAATTGAGGAGTTTTCAAGCAATCTCAACTCTCCTCCAATTTGTTTTGCTAATTTTCTCGCTAAAAAAAGTCCAACACCAGTACCATCCTTCTTCTTAGCCGCAGATCCTCGAAAACCTTTTTGAAAAATTTTCTCATTTTCAATTTTGGTTATTTTTTTACCATCATCAAATATGCAAAGACCTTTACTCATAATGGCGAGTCCAATCTCAGCATCTTTTTGGGCGTATTTAAACGCATTTTCTAACAAATTAGCCACTATTTCAGCAATTACAGCATATTTAGCCTTTAATGGCGATAACGTCCAATCTGGCCAAAGAGAAGGTTCCGTCCAATCTCTATTCTCTAAGTTCGCATTAGCTTGACCCCTTTCTAAAATTGGCCTCAATAAACTCTGAACAGTTATTAGCTTTTTATTATCTAAATTTGGTGGTAATAATAATCTTTCCTCTCCAATTTCTAGAGGAAGTTGAATAGGTGAATTTAATTGAGCAAAAGAGTCCATATAATTATTAATTTGTTTTTGCTCTGTTATCATGCGTTCGACTATTTCAATAGAGTCATCATCTGAACCAAGTCTTTTTATTAGTAATTTTGCATATGTCCTTAGAGCAGCCAATGGATTCCTCAATTGATGGATTATGACATTAACTTGATTTTTTAAATAATTAATTTCTTCATTTTTATTTTGACGTTCTAATTCGATAGAAACGCATTTAGCTAAAGATAGTGAAAGTGCTTTTAATCTAGAGTCAAGAGATACTGGCCAATTCCCTTCTTTTAAATCAGTTTCTACCCTAAGGACACCAAGTAGGATATCGTTTTCTTGAAGCGGGTACCATCTTCTATTTGGAGAAGAAACTTTTAGTAAAGGATCATCTTCTACTGATATCAGTAGCCTATCAATTTGTGGCCATTGACCAATCATTTCAAAAGATGCTTTAGTTCCTTGCTCAGTTGAAGCAAGATACATAACCAAATGAGTCACTCCCATTGAGCAACCAAAGCTCTCAAGCTGTTTTATGATTAGTTCTTCAAATTTTTTTGAGAGCTTCATAATTAGCGAAATTTAAAAAAAATCTGAGAAAGGACTTGTAAAATATGAAAAAAGTATTAAGATATATAAAGAGGCCTGACTTTAGCCAGCCTTAAATATGAATATTTAATCATATTTTAAGCTACATCAGGGGTTGATGGGTCCTCTATGTAATTTAAGTGAATTCAAAATCACGGATATAAGATTAGTAAAAATAAATAAGACTAATCTCATTTATAATTCTTGGAGTACCAATCAATGTCAAAAAAGAGAAAAAGAATCAGCAGAAGAAGGTTGGCTGGCCAAAGAGTAATGGCACATGTACCTATTTATCATATCGAAACTGGCAAACATAAACCAGTTACAGCTGCAAGAAGATTTATAGCTGAAAATGCTTTGTCTGCCCCTTCAGTTTTCAATGTTCGAAGAAATGAACATACCACTGATAGGTTTTTTTGGGGTGAAAAAGGTTTATTTAGCGCCCAATATGCTGAAGAAAATCATTTTCTATTTCCATCACTAAAAGTCGTAGTTGAGGGAATTGGTGAAGAAAAAATATTTGAAGGTCTAGAACTTACTGCAGATGATTGGGAAGAGATTGAAGAATACGAATATGCTTTCGTTTAAAAAATTTTATTTATATTTGAACTTATAAAATCAATTAAATTTGGATCAATTTGATGGGTCCCATCAAATTGTATTAGTTCGCAAAATTTAGAAGACTTACTTTTTACCGTTTCATGAATAATTCTTGAAGCATCTATAGGCACTACGTCATCAAATAAACCATGACTAACAATTAGTGGTGGGCACTTTGCTCCTGGAGCCCAGTTTGGGTGGGGATAACCACTACAAGCAACAATTAGTCCTAATTTTAATTTAAATCCTGCATCAATTGCCATAGCTGCCCCCTGAGAAAAACCCAACAAAATTGTTTTTCCTATTGAAATCTGATCAGTATCAAATTTCCTTAGTGTACCTAAAAGTTTATTTACTTCAACATCAGCTCCCTCCCAATCATGTGGATATAGTTGATACCACTGTCTTCCCTGACCACTTGGATGTAATCCAGAAGCCCTCAAAGAAATTACCTCAAAATCAAGATTTATTTTTTCTATAATCTCCTTTCCAAGTGTTAAAAGGTCATCTGCATCGGCTCCCCAGCCATGTAGCAAAATTATTCTATGAGTTGCGGTTTGAGAACTAATCCCGACAAATTCATGATCAATATCATATTTCATGTTTATATTCTTAAGTAAGTAAACTTTTCAATAATGTCACCATTAGCCCTAGTAAGTGTCTCCGATAAAAAAAATATAATCCCATTTTGTACAGAATTGGTAGAAAAATTTAATTATAAAATTCTATCAAGTGGAGGCACTGCTAAACATCTAATGGAGGCAAAAATTCCAGTTATTAAAGTCGCAGATTTTACTAATTCTCCAGAAATACTTGGAGGAAGAGTTAAAACTTTACATCCGAAAATCCACGGAGGAATATTAGCTAAAAGAACAGATGAGGAACATACAAAAGATATAGAAGCTTACAATCTTGAACTAATTGAATTAGTAGTTGTCAATTTATATCCTTTTAAAAAAACTGTTGAAAAGGGATCTAAATGGGAAGATGCTATTGAAAATATTGATATCGGAGGACCATCAATGATTCGTTCTGCTGCTAAAAATCATAAAGACGTTTCCGTTTTAGTCGATCCAAGTCAATATAAAGAATTTCTTGAAGAAAGTAAAAAAGGGGAGTTAAAAGAAACATATAAAGCAAAATTAGCACTTGAAGCTTTTCAACATACAGCTGACTATGACACTGCGATATCTAATTGGATAAGAAAAGAAAGAGGTTTACAATCTTCCAAATATATTGAATCTTATCCACTAATCAAAACCTTAAGATATGGGGAGAATCCTCATCAAAAAGCTTTTTGGTATGGTTTAAATAATATTGGATGGAACTCAGCAGAACAGTTACAAGGGAAAGAGTTAAGTTATAACAATCTATTAGATCTTGAGTCGGCACTTTCAACAGTTTTAGAATTTGGCTATGAAGAAAAAGATGAACCTATAACAGACACATTTGCATCAGTCATTTTAAAACACAATAATCCTTGTGGTGCTTCTATGGGTAATTCAGCCTCTCAAGCATTTTTGAATGCTCTGAAATGTGACTCAGTTAGTGCATTTGGAGGAATAGTTGCTTTTAATTCAAATGTGGATAGTGAAACCGCAATAAACCTCAAAGATATTTTCTTAGAATGTGTCGTAGCTCCATCTTTTGATCCAGAGGCTTTAGAAATTTTAAAAATCAAAAAGAATTTAAGAATTTTAAAGTTTTCAAAAGATCAAATCTCAAAAAAGAACCAAACTTCTACTAAATCAATAATGGGAGGATTACTCGTTCAAGACACTGATAATAATGAAGAAAAAACTGAAAGTTGGATTCCAGTTACTAAAAAAATTCCAAGTACTCAGGATTATTTAGATTTAAGTTTTGCCTGGAAAATTTGCAAACACGTTAAATCAAATGCCATTGTGATTGCAAAAGATCAACAAACTCTTGGCATCGGAGCCGGACAAATGAACAGGGTTGGAGCTTCAAAAATAGCTTTACAAGCTGCTAAAGAAAATGGTTATGGAGGCGTTTTAGCAAGCGATGGTTTCTTCCCATTTGCAGATACAGTAGAGCTTGCTAATAAATATGGAATAAGCTCAATTATTCAACCAGGAGGAAGTATAAGGGATGAAGAAAGTATTGAAATGTGTAATCTAAAAGGTATTTCTATGGTATTTACAAAGAAGAGGCATTTTCTACACTAAATCAATTTGTTTTTGGATAATAAGTGATTTTGTTTGTCTTGCGAAGAAGTGCTAATCTTCCTGGTCCTGCACATAAGAAATAAAGAGAGATAGCTCCGTATATGAATGAAAGTTCAAAAGCATAATTGTGACCTTCAACTACTGCTAATGGAAACCCTTCTAAACCTGTATCTAAAAGATGAAAATAAACAGCAAATGCCATCGTAGAGAAAAGTCCAAGAGAGCTAAGTCTTGCAAAAATTCCTAATGCTAATCCTAATGGGCAAACTAATTGAGTAATAGCGGCTCCATAGGTCCAAAGGACAGGGTCCCCTGGTAAGAATGGGAAATATTTTCCTACAACAAATTCTCCAAAGCCTTGAGGATCTTGAAGCTTTTCCAATCCATGATGAATCATCAAAACACTAAAACCAATCCTTAAAATAAATATGGATAATTCTCCTAATATATTGACCTCTAAATTTGAGGAGGGATTAGCTACAACCACCTCTACCTTTTGAGGAGCCTTTGAAGCATTCATTTTGGCTGTTTGATCTTGATTAGGTTGTGTTGTGTCTTCCATACTTCAAATAATTTTTAATTATTCTAGATAATAACGTAGATCTTTAGGTGATATGTATTTAATAAAGTTAAAAATTATGCAGAAAAATTAATATTTATTTAGTTATAGCAATTAACTTTTCAATGACATCAGCGACTACCTTGTCAGGAGTTGAGGCTCCAGATGTAATACCTACAGTAACTTCACCATCTGGAATAAAATTCTTTTTCAAACTCAATTCAGATTCTAGAGGTTTATGACAAATTGAATTATTCTCAACAGAAATTCTATCTGATATATCAATATGAAAAGATTCAATATTATTAGTTATTGCTATTTCCTGTAAATGGGTCGTATTTGAAGAATTAAACCCTCCAATGACTACAAGAATATCCAGATCTTCATCAACTAAAGAAAACATCGCATCTTGTCTTTCTTCTGTCGCATCGCAAATAGTATTAAAAGCTAAAAAATGATCATTAATTTTTGCAGGGCCATATTTAGTTAACAAGGTTTTTTCAAAAAGCTTCCCAATTTCCTCTGTTTCACTTTTAAGCATTGTCGTTTGATTTGCAACTCCTATTCTCTCAAGATGTATATCTGGATCAAATCCATTTGAACAGGCTTTTGCAAACTTCTTCATGAATTGATTTTTGTCACCTTTACCTTGAATGTAGTCTGATACATATTCGGCCTCAGCCAAGTCAAAAACGACTAAGTAATCTCCTGCAAATGATCTAGTCGCAAGAGTTTCCTCATGTTTATATTTACCATGGATAATAGAGGTAAAAATATGTTTTTTATGCTTCTCAACAGTATGCCAAACTTTAGAAACCCAAGGGCAAGTGGTATCAATTATCTGACATTTTTTTTCATGAAGTAATTGCATCTCTTGAACAGTAGCTCCAAAAGCAGGAAGAATAACAACATCTCCAGTTGAGACAGAGGAAAAATCCTTTATCCCATTTTTTGTAGAAATTATTTTTACATTCATCCTGCTTAGATGATTATTAACCGATGGATTATGAATAATTTCATTCGTCATCCAAATACCCTCATTAGGGTAATGTCTTCTAGTTTCATAGGCCATTGCTACTGCTCTCTCAACACCCCAACAAAAACCAAAAGATTTGGCTAATTTTATTTTTAACCTACCTTCTTCAAAACTAAAATCATTTTCTCTTATTGATCCTATTAAATCACTTTGATAAGAATCACCTAAAGCTTTGGCACGTTTAGTAGGCGATTCAAAGCCTTTACGGTTATACCTCCCCGAATGTTGTATGGCATGTTTTACTGCTTGAGTGTCCATAACTAAATATTACATCATTTGAAATTATTTTTTGCAAAAAAAAAGAAACCTGACATAAGTCAGATTTCTTTAATTTACTTAAATTTAGTTTATTTAGCAGATGCAAAGTCTGGATATGATTCCATACCATGCTCCGAAATATCTAAACCTTGAGTCTCTTCTTCTTCAGATACACGGATTCCTCCGAATAAACCTCCGATAATAGACCAAGCGATCCAGCAAGTAACTAGTGTCCAGATAGCATAAGCTGCTGCACCCAGAGCTTGAACAAGAAGTAGATTAATACCACCACCATTGAACAATCCCATACCTGCTCCATCTCCTTGAACTGCAGTTCCCCAAAGACCAATAACAAGGGTACCCCATACACCACAAACTCCGTGAACAGAGAATGCACCAACAGGATCGTCAATTTCAGCTGCATCAAGTGCTGCAACAGAGAATACAACGATAATACCGCCAACTAGTCCAGCGAACCAAGCTCCCGCAAGAGTCATATCACCACAACCTGCAGTAATACTTACCAAACCAGCAAGAATACCGTTAATGATCATAGTAAGATCTGGCTTCCCGGAAGTTAAAGTAGAAACAATAGTTGCTCCAATAGCACCAGCTGCAGCTGCAAGAGTAGTTGTTACAGCAACATATGGAACCCATTGATCCATAGCAAGTTGAGAACCAGGATTAAATCCGTACCAACCTATCCATAGAATTAAAGCACCTAAAGTAGCAATAGCCATATTGTGACCAGGCATAGCCTGTGGCTTTCCATCGGAGTATTTACCGATTCTTGGTCCAAGAAGCATAGCTCCAACTAAACCTGCCCATGCTCCAACTGAGTGAACAATTGAAGAACCAGCAAAGTCAACGAAACCAAGAGAATCAAGCCAACCACCATTCCATTTCCAACTACCAGCAATTGGATAAATAAATGCTGTTAATACAATCGCAAAAACAACAAATTCACCAAATTTAACTCTTTCAGCAACAAGACCAGAAACGATAGTTGCTGCAGTACCTGCAAAAGCAGACTGGAATAAGAAATCAACTGTTGGAACTAATCCAGCATCAGTAACCATATCGGCTGTTACTGTTGGATCAAAAAATAAGCCTCCAAAATATAGCCATCCGTCAGCAACACTTCCTCCGTACATTAATGAGTAGCCAATAAACCAATAAGAGGTTACAGCTAAAGCAAATACGAAAAGGTTTTTAGCAAGAATGTTGACGGCGTTTTTAGACCGACACATACCCGCTTCAACCATAGCGAAACCGGCGTTCATGAAGATCACTAAAATAGTAGCGATCAAAAGCCATAAATTGTTAGCAAGAAAAGCTGCATTCAACTCAGGTAAATCAGCTGCGTGAGCTGAAAGATTAAAAATACCTAAACCAAACAAAGCTAGAGGGACAGTTGCAAGCCACAACATTGAGCGGTTTGAACTGAACCCACGAATACTCCTCAAAAGGAGCATAGGTCCATTAACAAGACTTGCATCTTGAAGCTTGGACCTAGAGCGCCTTTGAGGCGTTTGCAAAGCAGTGGTCATAAATAAAAAATTAGTCTGCAAAAAAACAGGAGGTCCTGTTTCCTTTCATATACAATTTTGCTCAGAAAACTTATGTATGTCTAGTAGTCGTTTATACCAATTTAATAGTTGCGTACCAAAAAATCTTTGTTAAATTGAGGAATTTTTCTAAATCAAATTAAAAATACCCAAGAAATTAATTTAATTTTAAGGGTTTAAATCCGTTCCAAGCTACATGATCTGAATGAAACTCAAAACAGCATGGCACTAATAACATACCTGCACTTATTGATTCTCTAAAAAGCTCTCCATACAATGGATCTGATTCATCTCCAGGGGCAAAATAATCTATATCTTTTCTTGTAATGCAAGGAACTAAAACACTTTTACTTTCAGGAATTAAGCCTTTTAATTCTATTAAATGTTTTTGTCCTCTTTTGGTCTCCGTATCAGGGAAAAGAGCTACATTATTTTTTGTCCAAGTAGTATTTTTAACCTCAACATAAATGTTACGATTATCAGGATTTGAAGATTTTGGAGTTAAAAGAAAATCAATTCTACTTTTTTTATCTTTGCCATAAGGTACTTCAGACTTGATTTTAGCTATCTCCCCGAGTTTATCTTTGAATAAGTTTTGTTCAATAACTTTTCTAATCAGTTTATTTGCAAATAATGTATTAATCCCTACCCAAACCTCTTTGTTATCACTACCAATTACTTTTACTTGTTCCCAAGTCCAAGGTAGCTTTCTTGTAGTTGATGAAGAAAAGCTAATTCTTACTTTAGCTCCTTCGTTTAAAAGACCCTTCATCGGGCCTGTATTAGCACAATGGGCAGTAACTATTTCTCCATTCTCAATCTGAATATCAGCGAGAAATCTTTTATATCTTTTAATTAAAATGCCTTCAATTAATGGTTCAAATTCAATTATCCGATCATTCATAAAGTGTGAAGTAGATTAAAAACAAAATATAATGGAATCTAAATCTTCTTGAAAAGATTTAACTCAATATCATATGCATTCATATTTAAAAAATAATGTGGCTTCAATTTCGTTTGCCACATCTCTAAGTAAAGTTGCGGGTTTTATAAGACAAATATTTATCGCTGCAGCCTTTGGAATTGGAATAACATATGACGCCTATAACTACGCCTACATAATCCCAGGTTTTTTACTTATTATTATTGGTGGAATTAATGGCCCATTACATAATGCAGTTGTAGCAGTACTAACTCCACTTAAGAGGAGAGAGGGGGGTCTTGTATTAACAAAAGTAAGTATTAAACTAACCTTGTTATTTTTTATTCTAGGGGTAGTTATATATTTTAATTCAGGTTTTCTAATAAACTTAATAGCCCCAAATTTAAGTGATGAAGCTAAATCTATTGCAACTTATCAATTAAGAATCCTAACTCCTTGTATTCCTCTTTCTGCTTTTATAGGGTTGAGTTTTGGAGCTTTAAATTCAAGAAATAAATTTTTCATATCAAGCATAAGTCCAGCTTTAACAAGTCTGACAACAATTTTATTTATTTCAGCCAGTTGGATCTTTAGTCATCAAAATACAAATTCTAATTATTTGTTTTATTCAGGATTACTAGCCAAAGCGACCTTAACAGGTACTTGTATACAATTTGCTGTCCAGTACTGGGAAATCAATAAGATCGGCTTATTTAGATTTAATTTGGCTTGGCATTTATTTAAAAATGAAGAGAAAAGAATCTTCAAATTAATCGCTCCTGCAACAATTTCATCAGGTTTAGGGCAAATTAATGTTTTTGTTGATATGTTTTTTGCTTCAAGCTTTCAAGGTGCCGCATCGGGATTAGCCTACGGCAATTTTCTTATACAAGCTCCGCTTGGAGTCTTATCAAACGCTTTGATCTTGCCACTACTTCCAAAGTTTTCAAAATTCAAGAGTAAGCAAGAGAATAGAAACTTAGAAGAAAGTTTAATCTCAGGAATAGAATATTGTTTTTTAACAACTATTTTTTTGACTGGTTTTTTTATCACATTTAATAATCAAATAGTACAATTTGTTTTTCAAAGAGGGGCTTTTAATTCCGAAGCAGTATTTTTAGTAAAAAATATTATAATTGCTTATGCTGTTGGAATTCCCTTTTATCTCTACAGAGATTTATTAGTTAGAACTTACTATACAATTGAGAACCCAAAGTTACCCTTTCAATTGTCTTTTGCAGGGATAATGCTAAATGTTTTTTTCGATTGGTTTCTAGTAGGAGCTCCAACTATTAATTATGGAAACTTATCTCCTTATAATTTTGGTGTTATTGGGATAATCCTTTCTTCAGGAATAGTTAACTTAATTATTTGCATTTGTCTTACTACAAACTTTAATACCTATGGAATCAATATCCCTAAAATTATTTTATTAAAAAAATTTGCTCTTATTTCATTAGCCTGCTCTATTACAAGCACAATTTGCTATTCAATTATCAAGGATATCGGAGGATTAAATTCTAACATTTGGGAGTTATTTATATTAGTTATGGGATTGCTGGCTTTTTTGATAATTTATTTTTTTATAACCAAGTTATTCGGTGTTAATAAATTAAATCCACTAATCAAAATATGATTAAGATTCATAAATTATCGAGTATTTCCTCTAAATCACAAATTTGTGATGCAGTTATCAGCTTAGACAAAAGAATTGTTTGATTTCCATCTCCAATTTTTACCTTAATAGCTTCTAAGCTTAATTTTGCAGCCTGCTGACTACCTTTATCTAAATTACCAATACATTCCAAAGCAAGATTTCTAGCCAAACCAGCATCTCCAAGATACAGGTTCCATTTTTCTATTTTTATAAAAATTTTTTCTGAAATAATATTTTCTAGATCACTGATTTGCATCTGAGAATTCATAATAAAAACTTAAGTTGATTGTTTCTTATAATCTTTAGGTTTTTTTATAAATACAAAAAGTAAATGTGATGCAAGAATAACTGCCCATGCAATTGCAAAATTATTAAAAAAAACTAAGTCATGTTTAATCTCCTTAAAAAGCCAAGTTCCACTTACAACTGCAGTAAATACCATGCAATGAATTACAAAATTTACTATTCTGGAAAAATGTTTGTAGATTGGGTCTTCTGAATCACCATTGCCATACCATTTGATCGGCATAATTATAATTTTAGATTGTTAATATAAGACAGTTTAACTGAAATGTAGTTGACTAAGAGACCCAGGACCAGAGATATTACATAAATATGCGCTTGTAGCTCAGTGGATTAGAGCACCTGACTACGGATCAGGGTGTCGGGAGTTCGAATCTCTCCAGGCGCGTTAAAAATTATGAAATATTTTTTTTACATTTTCTTTCAAAATATCGTCTATATTTAATTTAAAGTTCTCTTTATTTAAATGAATATTCTTCGAAATCTTAAAGAAAGTGATCCAATCATATCTAACCTAATTAATTCCGAAAAAAATAGACAAGAAACGCATCTTGAATTAATCGCTAGTGAGAATTTTGCATCAATGGCTGTAATGCAGGCTCAAGGTTCGGTTTTAACAAATAAATACGCTGAAGGTCTTCCACAAAAAAGATATTACGGTGGTTGTGAATTTGTAGATGAAATAGAGGAACTAGCAATCGAAAGAGCCAAACAACTTTTTGATGCAGACTGGGCGAATGTTCAACCTCATAGTGGGGCACAAGCAAATGCGGCTGTTTTTCTAAGTTTACTTAAACCTGGTGACACAATATTAGGAATGGATCTATCGCATGGGGGACATTTAACCCACGGATCTCCAGTCAATATGAGCGGAAAGTGGTTCAATGCCGTTCATTATGGAGTTGATAAAGAAACTAATAAATTAAATTTTAATGAAATTAGAGATATTGCATTAGCTACAAAACCAAAACTAATTATTTGTGGTTATTCTGCTTATCCAAGAAAAATTGATTTCAATTCATTCAGAAGAATCGCTGATGAAGTTGGAGCTTTTTTAATGGCTGATATTGCCCATATAGCTGGGCTAGTAGCAACCAAACTCCACCCTAATCCAATTCCTTATTGTGATGTGGTAACTACGACAACACATAAGACCTTAAGAGGTCCAAGAGGAGGATTGATTTTATGTAAAGATAAGGAATTTGGAAAGAAATTTGATAAATCTGTGTTCCCTGGAACTCAGGGCGGGCCTTTAGAACATATTATCGCAGCTAAAGCTGTTGCCTTTGGAGAGGCTTTACAACCTAACTTTATTAGTTACTCAAAACAGGTTATCAATAATGCAAAAGTTCTGTCTTCAACTTTAATTAAAAGAGGAATAGATATTGTTAGTGGAGGTACTGATAATCATATTGTATTGCTTGACTTAAGAAGTATTAATATGACTGGTAAAGTTGCTGACTTACTTGTAAGTGAAGTTAATATAACAGCAAATAAAAATACTGTCCCGTTTGATCCTGAATCACCTTTTGTAACAAGTGGGTTGAGATTGGGAACTGCAGCTTTAACTACTAGAGGTTTTAATGATGATGCTTTTATTGAAGTTGGTGAAATTATTGCTGATAGATTACTTAATCCAGATGATTTATTAATAGAAAAAAAATGCAAGGAAAGGGTATTAACTTTATGTAATCGTTTTCCTCTTTATGAATTCAAACTTGAAGCATCAATCAAATGATCCTAACTGTATAGGGGTTGAAATTCTTTCTATAGGAACTGAGTTACTTTTAGGAAACATAGTAAATACTAACGCACAATGGATTTCTGAGGAATTATCAACTTTAGGACTTAACCATTTTAGACAGTCGACAATTGGAGATAATTCTGAAAGGATTACTAAACTAATTAAAGAAATATCTTCAAGAAGTAATTTATTAATTACTACAGGCGGTCTTGGCCCTACGCCAGATGACTTAACTACTGAGGCAATAGCTAAATCTTTTAATGCATCTCTTTCTGAAAGAGAATATTTATGGGATCAAATAAAAAAAAAGCTTTCAATTTCAGGTTCAACTTTCAACAGATCTAGTTTAAAAAAACAATGTTTTTTTCCAAAAGATGCTCAAATAATTAATAATCCTAGGGGAACCGCTCCTGGCATGATATGGAAACCAATTGAGGGATTTACCATCCTGACTTTTCCAGGAGTGCCAAGTGAAATGAAAGAAATGTGGAAAGAAACTGCAATTGATTATATTAAAAATAATTTTTCAGATGGGTATATATTTTTCTCAAATACTCTTAAGTTTTCAGGTATTGGAGAGTCTACTATTTCAGAAAAGATTGATAATATCCTAAAACTAAAAAACCCCACTGTCGCGCCATACGCTAACTTAGGAGAAGTTAAGCTCAGACTGACAGCAAGAGCTAAAAATGAATTAGAAGCAAAAAATATAATTAACCCTGTTAAAGAAAAATTGAAAAAAGAGTTTTCAAAATTTATTTTTGGTGAAAACGATGATAATTTATCAAGCGTATTAATAAAGCAATTAATAAAAAGAAAAGAATCTCTGGTTTTTGCAGAATCCTGTTCCGGAGGTCTTCTCTCCTCTTCAATCACATCAATACCAGGCTCATCACAAGTATTTAAAGGCAGTATTATTTCGTACAGTAATGACCTTAAACAATCATTGTTAAATGTTCCAGAAAATCTGATAAAAAAATTTGGTGCTGTTTCCGAAGAGGTTGCTGAAACTATGGCAATTAGTGTAAAAGAAAAACTAAATTCAGATTGGTCTATCGCAATTAGTGGCATTGCCGGTCCAAGTGGGGGTAATAAAGAGAAGCCTGTTGGATTAGTTTATATCTCAATTGCAGGACCAAATGGTCATATGACCAATATTAAAAAAATATTTAGCTCAACAAGAAATAGAATTGAAATTCAAAGACTAAGTGTAAATGTGTGTTTAAACAGCCTTAGATTAATCCTATTATCTATTAGTAAGTAACTTTTTTGCAAATTGAGTCAAGATACCTTGTTTGATAAAGTGTGGGATTTACACAAAGTTGCAAATCTTTCTGGTGGATCCGATCAAATCTTAATCGGTCTTCACCTTATTCATGAAGTTACTAGCCCACAAGCATTCGGAGCTTTAAAAGATAAAAATTTAAAAGTAAAATTTCCTCAAAGAACTGTAGCTACAGTTGATCATATTGTGCCAACAGATAATCAAAGCAGGCCTTTCAAAGATAATCTGGCAGAACAAATGATCGACACTCTAGAAAATAACTGTATCGAGCACAAAATTAAATTTTTTAATATTGGAAGTGGTAATCAAGGAATAGTTCATGTAGTAGCTCCTGAACTTGGTTTGACCCAACCAGGCATGACTATTGCTTGTGGAGATTCTCATACGTCAACTCACGGAGCCTTTGGGTCAATTGCTTTTGGTATTGGTACTAGCCAAGTAAGAGATGTACTCGCAAGTCAAACCATAGCTATGAATAAGCTCAAAGTTAGACAAATTTGGTGCGAAAATAAATTATCAAATGGAATTTATGCTAAAGATTTAGTACTACATATAATTAATCAACTAGGAGTAAAAGCAGGAGTAGGTTATGCCTATGAATTTGCAGGTCCTGCCATAAGTGCATTATCAATGGAAGAAAGGATGACTATATGCAATATGTCCATTGAAGGAGGAGCAAGATGCGGTTATATAAATCCTGATGAAAGAACCTTTAGTTATATGAAGGATAAATTATGCTCGCCTCAAAATGAAAATTGGGAAAAGGCCGTCAAATGGTGGAAATCATTAGAAAGTAGTGATAATTGTATTTATGATGATGTGTTCAGGTTAGATGCTTCTAAAGTAGAACCTACCATTACATGGGGTATCACGCCTGGGCAAAGTATCGGAGTAAACCAAAAAATTCCTTCATTAAATGAGATGCATCCAAACGACCAATTTATTGCTGAAGAGGCATTTGAATATATGGGTTTCAAGCCGGGACAATCAATTAAAAATACTCCAATTGATGTTTGTTTTATTGGGAGTTGCACAAATGGAAGAATAAGTGACCTAAGAGTTGCCGCTCAAGTATTGGAGCATAATAAAGTAGCAAAAAATGTAAAAGCTTTTGTAGTTCCAGGCTCAGAGAAAGTTGCGAAAGAAGCAAAAGAAGAAGGTCTTGATAAAATATTTATAAAAGCAGGTTTTCAGTGGAGAGAGCCTGGTTGCTCAATGTGTTTAGCAATGAATTCAGACAAACTCATAGGAAATCAAGTAAGTGCTAGTTCTAGCAATAGAAATTTCAAAGGTAGACAGGGCTCTCCAACTGGAAGAACGTTACTAATGAGTCCAGCAATGGTTGCCGCTGCATCAATTACGGGAAAAGTCAGTGACGTAAGAGATTTTGTTAACAAATGAGTATCAAATTCAAACCTCCAATCGGTAAATTTTCTCGCATAAATGGGAAATGTATTTCATTAGTTGGAGATGATATTGATACTGATAGAATAATTCCTGCTCGATTTCTTAAATGCATTGATTTTGATTCATTGGGTAAATCTGTTTTTGATGATGATCGTAAAAATCTTAAAGGAAATCACCCCTTTGATTTAGAGACTAATAAGGGGTCTTCAATACTTATTGTTAATAGTAATTTTGGATGTGGTTCAAGCAGAGAACATGCTCCTCAAGCATTAATGAGATGGGGAATAAAAGCAATCATTGGAGAAAGTTTTGCAGATATTTTTTACAGTAACTGTATTGCGATTGGAATTCCATGCTTTACTCTTCCAAAAGAATCAATAAAAAAAATCCAGCAATATTTGAATGTCAAGAATTTATTCTTAGAGATTGATCTGTTCGAATCCACCGCAAAAGCAGAAAAATTCAAATTTAATCTTGAAATAAAAGAAACTTCAAAAAAAATGTTTTTAACTGGTGAATGGGATGCTACTTCAAAACTACTTGAGAATATGGATTTAATTGAAAACAAATTAAATAATTTACCTTACCTAAAATTTAATACTAATTAAGCTATTTGAAACCAAACAATGTGAAAGAAATTCCTCCTGCTTCATGATGAGGTTTATAAAAAATTCCAAATTCATAAGATCTTTTTTTCCAATTTAATGAGATTTTTAAATTTCAATATTTTTAATATCTGAATTTTCAAAATTAGAAAACAAATCATCAATAAGATTATCTGTTTTAATTAATCCTTTTACCTCAAACAAATAACCTTTTTTATTATTGAAATCATATTGAAACCTATTCATCTTGAAAAGTTGTTCACCGATATTCAGGTAAATATTTCCTTTAGTAATTATAGTTTGTTGAATTTTTTTATCATAAACTAAAATATCCTTTTTAAGAATATTTCCTCTAAGTAGAACGAGAAAATTACCTTCAACCTTTAGAATATTATTCTGCTCAGATTGTATATTAGATTTAATATCTAACTCGTTTTTAAAATCGAGAGATTTAGCTAAAAGTAATGTGGATTAATTTCTGATGGTCTGTAATTTCTTGTATTTAGAAACACTTGAATAATTATCTATAAACTTTTTAAATGATATATTCTTGGAGGCATTTATATATTTAGGAACTACTATATTACCCTAATTAACACTTTTTGATTGAGAAGAGTTTCTCTCGTATCAATAGCAAAAAGTTCTGTTGCTTACACGGTAGTGGATGAGTTGATTAATGTAGAAACGAAAAATATGACTTTTACAAGATTTCTAAACTTCAAAATGATGGAGAATTAATCTTGTGGACTCTCTAAATCTTTTCTATTTGGTGTTCTTGTAGGATCACTAGCTAAAAAACCAAATAGAAATATTCCTACGAAGAAAAATACGATTGTGTAAACTGAAATTTTAAGGGCGAGCATGGAATTGCAATTGCTAACAGATTTATATCCTATTAAATTTATATTTAAATTATGTGAAAAGGTTTACTTTTTGTATTTTTGGTAAATTTTGAAATACTTTTAACCTTTATACGATTAGATTAAAAATATACTAATCATCATGATCATCCCAAGGATCTGTTAGTTTTGCAGCCTTCGGACCGAAAGCAGTCCATAGTCCAAAACCTGTTAAAGCTAATAGTACGGCTAGTATTGATACTGCCACAGAAACCGCAGGATCAGGTGCTGATGATAAAGTTTGCATCAATTTTAGTAAATTTGTGAACAATTAATGTATTTATTCTTATACAATAACGAAATATAATTGATTTAGAGAAATTACTATGGGCCAAAAAACTGCGTTAGGAAATTTTTTGAAAGCTATTGGAAATTCAGGTCAAGGAAAAGTTGTTCCTGGATGGGGGGCCGTTCCTATTATGACCGTTATAGGTTTACTTTTATTGGTTTTTCTTGTAATCCTATTGCAAATATATAATCAATCCCTACTCCTTCAGGGATTCTCGGTTGATTGGAATGGTAACTAAACTTCTTAATTAATTTTTTTAGAGAAATTGATTTTAATTGTTTAGATAATTTTAAAAAGATAAAAATTTATAATTACATAAGTAAGAATATATAAATCTTTCTTTAAATTTGTGGTCTCATGCATATTAGAAAAACCTTATTGAGTTTCTATTTTATAATTTATAAAAATTTATAGATGAAATTATAATTATGGTTAATAATGAGAAATTTATAATTGGTTTGGGCAATCCTGGAAAAGAATATATCAAAAATCGACACAACATTGGATTTTTACTACTTGAACATTTTTCTGAAAAATACAATTCTAAATTTACTTTGAAAAATAAGCTTAAAAGCTGGTATTCAGAATTGAAAATAAATAATTCTACTTGTAGATTATTTATGCCGAACACTTTTATGAATAATAGTGGAAATGCTGTAAAGGCTATAGTGGAATGGTACAAAATAGATTTAGACCGTCTTTATATAATAGTTGATGACATTGATCTTCCTCTGGGCAAAATAAGATTTAGGAAAAAAGGAAGTTCTGGAGGACATAATGGACTTAAAGATATCATTAAGAAATTGCAGACTGAAAACTTTAATAGAATAAAAATAGGTATAGGCCCTCCACCCATTAACGAAAGAAGCAAAACCCTCAATACTATTTCCCATGTCTTAGGAAATATATCTTCAAAAGAAAGTTTAACTTTGGATAGAGTTTATAAAAAATTAATCGAATCACTCATAGAACTAAATGATAAAAATGAAAATTATATTATTAGTGAATTAAACTCATTTCATAGAGAAGAGAATTTGTAAATGAAAGCAAAGCCTGAGACAACTGCACATGTAAGTGTAAGAGAATACTGTTTCACAAAAAAAGAAGTAAAAGGAATTGTTGAAGCTAGCGATTTCAAGTGGTCCTTTACGTGGTCATTTGGAAAAGGAGTATTGTTTGTAAACCCACCTTTAGGCAGAGCATTAATTGAAGATTCATTATTAAGATTCTTTTTAAAGAAAGATTATGAACTTGAAGCAGGAAATGAATATAAATTCATTATTTCAGCCAAGTTTTAGTCTTGAGTTTTTCACTTACATCAAATTTAATTTTGAAATAATCTTCCATAATAATTAACGCGGCTAATGCATCTAAATTTTTATTCAAAATAAATATTTCTCTTGGTAAAAAACATTTTATGCCTATTAAAGGAAAAATTTCAAAATATCTTTTTTTAGCCCTATAAGTTGAATTTTTTTCTTCAGCAATAATCAAATCAGGCTCAAACTGAGTTAAATATTTTATATAGTTTTTACTACTTGTTCCATTACCAATTAACAACTGAACGTTTTTTCCTCTCTGATATTTTTTTTTAACATATTTCAAAAGAAGATGACTTTTAATAACTACTGCTTCATAAACTTTTTTTTCTTTGATATCAGCTATTGCCACTCCACATTTCGATATCCCCGGATCAATAGTTATAACTCTAGACATCTAAGATTTTGGATAATTTACATTTAATTCAACAATCACTGGTTGAGCGGTCTTACTGTTAATCAAAGAGACTGCTTCTAATTCAAAATTAGTTTTATCATTTTTATTTAAGAAGTCTCTTAATTCTTTTATAGAATCACCTCGCAGTTTAATTTCATTTATAAGTGAACCTCTTCTCTTGATTTCGGACAAACTAGAAGATAGTAGAAAATTTACCTTATCGCCAAAATCTTTTTTATTAAAATCTTCTTGTTTGAAGTCAATTTTTGTTATTTTTTCACCTTTTCTAACTATTATCTTATTTTCTGTTATTTCAGGAAAAGCATAAACAAAATTTTCTCCTGTCAAAACATTCCTTACAGATTTTATATTAATTACCCAATTACCTCCTTTTAAAATAGTATTCTGTATTTCTTCGATATGATTTTTTCTTAATAACAATAAATTTGTAACTTCTTTATTTTTTGGTTTAACTATCTTATGAGTATATCTATTGGCATTAAAAATAATTTTTTCTATTTTAGCTTTAATATCCTCCAAGTTAGAAGAACTTATCTCTGAAATAATTAAAGATTGTCCACTTCTTATTACAAATTTCCCGCTTCTTAATGCAATTATATTACTTTCTAATTGCTTAAATTCAGTCTCTTTAACTTTAATTTTATTTTCTAATTTTTCTCTTTCTTTTTCTAAAGGTATCAAAACTTGTTTACTTTCTTGAAGTTTTTTCTGTAAATCTCCTAACCTAAATAACCCTACTCTCAACTGTCTATTTACTAATATCATTAAGGACAAAGATGAAGCACTTATAAGGCTGCCTGTCAAAATTGTAATTAAAATTGCCGTTTTTTTTGGTCTTAACTTTAAAATACTAAATCTAGCCTTACCTATTTTTGAACCTAATAAGTCACCTAAAGTTGAAATTAAACCTCCAAGCAGTAATAAGAAAATAATGAAAAGCCAACCTGACACAATATGTTTATATATTTAAATATTTATATGATCATCATAGTAGAAAATTAATTGATTAAATATCAATTAAATCTTTTTGAAAGTGCTATTGGATCAAAAACTGTAATCTTCTTTCTTTCAATAGTTAATAATCCTGAATCTTTCAAATCTCCTAATAATCTTGTAATGGTAACTCTTGTAGAACCTATTGCCTCTGCTATTGCTTGATGAGAAAGTCTCAAATCAATAGTAATACCCTTTTCAGTTGCCACTCCAAAATCTCGACATAAAACCATCAAAAAACTTACGAGGCGGGATGACATGTCTCTATGTGTAAGAGTTTCTATCATTGTTTCTGTTTGTAGAATCCTGCTTGAAAGACCTTGCAAGAGTAAAAGACCAACGGATGCATCTGCTTCAATTGCTCTCAAAACAGAATTTGCAGGAGCTGTAATCATTTCAACTCTGGTAAAAGCAATAGCATGATAAAAACGATCAGATCTATGTCCTGTCAGGAGAGATAAAACTCCAAAAAGGCTATTTTCCCTTAACAATGCAACAGTAATTTCTTCTCCTGATTCATAAACTCTTGATAACCTTACTGCTCCTCTTCTTATTAAATAAACTCTTTCAGCAGGATCTCCAGGGAAAAATATTGTTTTCGATCTCTCAACCATTTCTGTACTAGCCCCTTCAAGACCTTTTATGACTTCCATTAACGTTCTATTAATCGGAAAACGTTCACCAATAGTATTAATAGTATTTTGTCCGTAAGGTTGCGGAGTTAAGCGGCTGAATCCTCTAGAAGCAGGTGACATAAATATCTTTACTATTAAAAAACTTAAGAAGACAGCAAGAAATAACTTGTATCAACAGTAACATTTTTCAATTCTTATATTTTTTTTGAAAATTTTTATAAAAAACAATTCTTTATTTTAAGAAGCTACTTTAAGGAAAATTACACTATATGCAGTGTTCTAAAATTCAAACTATACTGAATGTAGAAAAGTAAATTCCAAATAATGGTGACAAGTTCGTCAAATAGTTATTTAACAAGCAATCATGAAGTTGTAAACATAAATAAAAATAAAGAATTTAAATTAAGAAAGGTAAATCAAAATGGTCAAATTCAGATTTATCAATCTTCATACCGAGGAAGTTATTCGTCCGTTATCAGAGATTCACTAAGAAATGCAGCTTTAGGAAGAAAAGTACTTTTAGTTCAATTAATGAAGGGAGGTGTAAAACAAGGAATTTCCAATGCTCAAAGGCTTTGCGGCAATCTTACCTGGATAAGATCTTCTGATTCTTATGATCAATATGAGTCAGAAAACATAAACGATAATATATCTAATTCTATTAATAATTCAATAATAGAATTATGGGATTTTTGCAAAAAAGAATTACTTTCTGGAGAATATGATCAAATTATTCTTGATGAAGTTTTTCTAGCTGTCGAGATGAATATTATCAGTAAAGATGATTTGATTTCAACACTTGAAAACCGATTTATATCAGGAGATGTAATCCTTACTGGTACATCCATTCCAAAAAATTTCTTATTAATGGCTGACCAAATAACAGAACTTCGCTCATAGAAATTATGCTCAAAAATGATCTCTGGATAAACCAAAAAGCTTCTGAAGGAATGATAAATCCTTTTCAATCAAATTTAGTCAGACATCTGGATCCTAATGATAAAAAAAATGCGGTTTTAAGTTATGGATGTTCTTCATATGGCTATGATTTAAGGCTATCCTCTAAAGAATTTTTAATATTTAAGCATGTCCCTGGAACCGTTATGAATCCAAAGAAGTTTAATCCTGATAATTTAGAAAAAACAATTCTTCACGAAGATAAAGATGGTGAATTTTTTATTTTACCCGCTCACTCTTATGGCCTAGGAGTTGCCTTAGAGAAAATGAAAGTACCAGAAAATATTACTGTGATTTGTATCGGTAAAAGTACTTATGCTCGTCTCGGAATTATTGTAAATACAACTCCAGCAGAGGCAGGTTGGGAGGGGCATCTTACATTAGAATTCAGCAATAGTTCAGGTGCAGATTGTCGGATTTATGCAAATGAAGGTATTTGTCAACTATTATTTTTTGAGGGTGATCCTTGCTCTACAACATATGAAGATAGGAAAGGTAAATATCAAAATCAACCAGAACAGGTTACTTTAGCCAAAATTTAATATGAGTAAAGTTGAGCTAATTTCATTAACTCCAGAGGCAGAAAAAACAATGGCCTATATCGCTAGAGTTTCTAATCCTTCTAATCAGGCTAATGATAAATTCGCCGGATTATTAAGATATTGCATACAACATGAGCACTGGTCAGTTTTTGAACAATCATGCATGACATTGAAAATCGAAACTAATAGAGGTATAGCAGCTCAAATTCTTAGACATAGATCATTTACTTTTCAAGAATTTTCACAAAGATACGCGGAAACTAGTTTACTTGGAAATGAAATTCCTATCCCAAACTTAAGAAGGCAAGACAAAAAGAATCGTCAAAATAGCATTGATGACGTGCCGGATGAACTAAAAATAAAATTTTCAGAAAAAATTTCAAAACACTTTCAAGAGGCAAATAAACTTTATGAAGAAATGCTAAATGAGGGGATTGCAAAGGAATGCGCTAGATTTATTATGCCCTTAGCTACACCAACAAGAATCTATATGACAGGTTCCTGTAGGTCTTGGATTCACTACATACAGCTTAGATCAAAAGAAGGAACACAAAAAGAACATATGGAAATAGCTGAAGACTGTAAAAAAGTGTTTATCAAATATTTTCCTTCTGTATCTGAAGCATTGAATTGGAAATAAATTTATCCGTGACTTCTCGGAGAGGATTGATAATTTTTATTGTCTTTGATTATTGAGAATTCTGAATTTAGAATTTGTAAATCACTTCTAAATTTATCGTGTAAATTATCGAGAGATTCTTTTATAGTTTCTTCTTCCTGTTTACCAATAAACGTTAGTTCTAAATTGGAATCTTTATCAAAAATATTGATTTGTGGAATTCCATTAACATTGAAATTTCTTATGTATTTCTCCCATTTTGGATTATCTACATTTAAAAAAACAAAATTAATATCTTTTTCATATTCATTTTTAATATCATCAACTTCTGGAGCCATTTTCTTACAAACTTCGCACCAATCTGCATAAAACTCAAGAAAAGTAGGTTTATTATTTGTAAAAGCTATTTCAGGATCAATAGATGTTTGTCCAAATTTCTTAAGAAGAAAAGTGGGTTGAAATATAAAATTTTTCAACACAAGTGCAGAGCAAATAATTAGAGCAAAAAATAATATAAGTATCGATTTTTGGGAGGAATTTAAAAAGGATTCTTTATTGCCAGATTGCATTAACTAATAATTAACTTTTTATATTTTATATAGATAATATAATTAAAGAGAATATAAATCCTTTTACTTTTAATCAACTGATAATATGAATATAGTTGTAAAAATACTTATACTTATAAAAATAATAATATGCAATCTATATTTGGGACTGATGGAATTAGGGGAATATTTGATAAAGAATTAACATATTCCCTAGCATATAGGGTTGGATACGCTTTAGGAGTTTCAACGAAAACCAATAATCCAATACTACTCGGAAGAGATACAAGATTAAGTGGATACATTCTTCTAGAGGCTATATCAAGAGGAATTAATGCATCAGGAAAAGAATTTATATATTTGGGAATCTGCCCTACACCAGCTATCCCTTTCTTAATAAAAAAAGAAAAATTTAGTGGTGGGATTATGATATCGGCAAGCCATAATCCTCCTGAATATAATGGTATTAAAATTTTTGATAATAATGGAGAAAAAATTAAAAAGAAATTTGAAAATCAAATAGAACTGATTTTAGAGACAGCAAACAAGCTTGAATTATCTACTGATAAAAAAACATCTATAAGGGAAAATAATAACCTTTTTAATATCTATACAGAAGGACTTATTAATACTATGGGGGATGAAAACTTAGATGGAATGAAAATAATTTTAGACACATGTTACGGATCTGCAACAACCTGCGCAGCTCATGTTTTTAAGAAACTTGGAGCAAATGTCAAAGTCATTAATAATGAGCAAGATGGTTTTAAAATAAATTTAAATTGTGGTTCTACATGCTTGGATCCAATAATTAAAGCCATTAAAGAGAACAATGCTGATATGGGATTTAGCTTCGATGGAGATGCCGATAGAGTTATTGGGGTTGATTCAGAAGGCAATATAATAAATGGTGATCACATACTCTTTCTATGGGGAAGAGAACTTTTAGAAGAAAAATTGCTTACAAATAACACAATTATCTCAACAAAAATGGCCAATTTAGGTTTTGAATATACTTGGAATAAAATTGGGGGTATTTTACATAGAACTGATGTTGGTGATAAATTCATATTTGAAGCTATAAAGAAAAAAAAGGCCTTATTAGGAGGGGAACAATCAGGTCATATACTTTCAAAAATTAATAACTTTTGTGGGGATGGAATATTAACTGCAATTCAAATCTCAAAATACTGCAAGAAAAAAAATATTAGTTTAAGATCTTGGCTTAATAGTAGCTTCTCACCATATCCTCAAAAACTCACTAATATACCCTTAAATTTTCAATTTAAAAATATTGATAAATCATATATGGAATTCATAAATGAAGCTGTAGAAAGTTTTTCAAATATTAAAAAGGATAATTGTAGAGTTTATATACGTCCAAGTGGAACGGAACCTTTTTTACGTATATTAGTTGAAGCACGAAATCAAAAAGAAGTAGATTCATTATCAACAAAAATCACGACTGAACTTAGAACAAAAATCTATAAATTATCAAAAACTTTTTGAATCAAATTTTTTTATAAATACTCTCATAAATTTTAAGTTGATTTAATATTACATATTTTTCTCTATTAGTTTTAATTCTATTTGGATTAAAACTTTCGTAAAAGTTAACATCTTGATAAGGTATTTTTTTAAACTTTACACTTTCGGACATTGTGAGTTCCATATGATCAAAAAGCTCTCTTACATCTGTTTTAATAAAGATTAAAGATCCTTTTTTCATTGAATTTGAGAGTAAATTTATTAATTTAGGTTGGATTACACGTCTTTTATGATGTTTCTTTTTAAACCATGGATCAGGAAAATTAAAAGAAATACTAGTTATTAAATTAAAAATTGATATATTATTGGCTTGGTTAAAAATATTATTAGCATTACCAAATGAAAAATATAAATTTTTATTTTCTCTACTTTTTATTTTCAAATTAGCATTTAAAACTAATTTTTCTCTAATTTCAATTCCTATATAATTCCAGTTTTTATTTTTAAGTGATAATTCGAATAACAAATCACCTGAAGCGCAACCGATATCTAAATGAAGAGGCAATTTTGGGTTTTCAAAAACTTGATTCAACGGAGGTATTGGATCTATTTCAAAGAAATTTTTACTGAGTGGATTTACATGCTGTCTCATAACAATTATTTAATTATTTATTAGTAGAAATTAATATGATGCATATTATTCATAACTATGACAATAATAAGTTTAGAAGTAGGTGTGTAAGGTTTAATTATTATGTGTGTTAAAAAGAAAAAGTTTTGAACATTCTTAATCAGCTTTCCATTTGGCTATCTTTTCAACTTTCATTAGTCTTTATAGTTGGTCTTCCTTTAACTCTATTTTGTTGGTCTATAAAAAACAAAAGTAAAGCAATTACGAAACTTTTATCTAATTATTGGAAAATATCAATTCTATTCTTCATAAGTCTTATCCTCCTAATTGGCGAATACAATTTCGCTCTCTTAATTACAAATATTTCGACATTAATAATGACAATCTCAATATGGTTTTGGAATGATATTAATGACGAGTTAAATGAATATAGGATATCTCATGCATTAACTACAACTACGAAAGTTTGGCGATGGTCTATAACTTTTATATCTTTAAGTTTTTTAATTCAAAGTTTAAATAATATTAATTGTATTTCTTTTATTAATTCTGCCGAATGTGAAATTTGGCTTAAACCTTCAACAAATTTCTACCTGATTTTAAAAAATTTATTTAATTTCTTATTTGGAGCTAGCTTTTCTCAACCAGTTGCAAAATTTTTAGGATTATTTGCCTTATTAATTTATACATTAGGTTTATTACAATGGGCGATAATTAAATTCCCAAAAAGTGGCCGGAATTCCGGTTTTTCTAATTATGGCAGGGATTGACTTTATCAAAAACTTAGAATATATAAGTTTTAAGATTCCAAATAGTTTTTTAAAATACAATGATACTAATCAGGGTTAAATTCTAAAGGATTTTTAGAAATAATAATATATAGAGGATTTAGTTGATCTAAAACTTACCATAATTAAACTGACATTGATTTAAATCTAATATTTATAAATTAATAATATTTGCACATCTCTCGCATAATTTAGTGTTTTCAATCCCTTTAAATGTAATATTTTGATAATGCCAACATCTATCACATTTAAGACCTTTAGCTTTAAGAATCTGAATCTTTCCAAGTTCATTATTATCGATACTTAAACAATCCTTAGATAAATTATTAACTATATTAAAATCAGAAACTATCAACCAATCACGGTATAAATCCACTTCTTTATTTCCAAATTTATCAAGCCAATAAAGAGAATTTTTAAAAAGCTCACTTTCAGGGAGGTAATTAACCTCAGTCTCAAGAGCAGCTCCAATCATTTGTTGGGTTCTACAACCTTCTATTGCTTTATTAATTTCTACTCGCAATGTTCTTAAATTAGAGATATGTTTATTAAGTTCGGGATTAAGCCATGACTTAGGCAATTTTGGCCATCCTCTTTCAAATACTGATTTTTCGATAGTTGAATACGGGATATTTTGCCAAATATCTTCGGCCATATGACAAAGTACTGGAGAAATAATAACAGCTAAATTTTCTACAATTTTGGACATCACAAACTGACAAGATCTTCTCCTAAATTGAGTTTTAGCACTTACATATAATCTATCTTTTGCGATATCTAAATAAAAATTAGATAAATCCACAACACAAAAACTTTGCAATATTTGAAAAAACTTTGAAAATTCGTAATTTTCATATGCAATTGTTACTTGATCTGAGACTTCAACTAGTCTATTTAACATCCATTGATCTAATAACGGCAACTGATGAATATCAATTTCCTCTAACGCAGGATCATAATCATGAATATTACCTAAGAGATATCTAGCTGTATTTCTTACTTTTCTATAAACATCTGAAAGTTGTTTTAAAATATTTGATCCAATTGGTACATCAACTGAGTAATCAACAGAACTAACCCAAAGCCTAAGGACATCCGCTCCATAGGCAGGTTGTATTTTTTGGTTAGGTCCACCATTAATAATAATATTAGGATCAACAACGTTACCCAAGGATTTACTCATTTTTCTTCCATTCTCATCTAAAGCAAATCCATGAGTTAGAACTGTCTTGTATGGAGGCTTATTATTTACTGCTACCGAAGTTAGCAAAGATGATTGAAACCAACCTCTATGTTGATCAGATCCCTCTAAATACAAATCGGCTGGATATTGTAATTCTTCCCTTTGCTCACAAACTGCAGCCCAACTAGAACCTGAATCAAACCAGACATCCATAGTATCTAGGCCTTTTTCCCAACGATCAGATTCATTTCTATATTTTTCTGGCAATAGTTTCTTCTCATCCCATTCCCACCATACATTTGCTCCATACTCCTCAAATAAACTTTTTATATGGTTAATAGTTTCAGTATTAATTAGTATTTCTTTTCCTTCTTTTTCATAGAAGACAGGGATTGGCACTCCCCATGACCTTTGTCTAGAAATACACCAATCACCTCTTCCAACAACCATCGAATAAATTCTTTTTTTACCTGTTTTTGGCATCCATTCAACATCTTGTATTGATTTCAAGGCTGAAGACCTAAATCCCTCTACTGATGCAAACCATTGTTCAGTTGCCCTAAAAATTGTAGGTTTTTTAGTTCTCCAATCATAAGGATATCTATGTTTATATTTTTCTTTTAAAAGGAGTAAGTTATTTTTCTCCAAATCTTCAATTATCAAATCATTAGCATCTTTTAAAACATTTAATCCGCAAAACTTTTCAGCATGTTTATTTAAATTGCCTTTTTCATCGACAATGCAAGTTATGGGCAATTGATATTTTTGCCCAACATTAAAATCATCCATACCATGACCGGGGGCAGTATGTACAATTCCTGTGCCAGATTCAGTGGTTATGTAATCACCTCCAATTACAATATTGCAAACCTTGTTTTTTGTAGGATGCTGATACTCAAGGCCCTCTAGCAATGCGCCTTTTACATCAAATAAAACATTAAATTCTCTATCTAGCTTTTCAGAAATGGTAGAAATTAAATCTCTAGCAAAAAGATATATATTACCGTTTTGATCTGAGGCAAAAACATAATTTATTCTAGGATTAATAGCTACTGCTTCATTACCTGGAATAGTCCATGGAGTAGTAGTCCATATAGCTATAAATAATTTATTTAAACTAGAAATTAATTTGTTTCTCAGATCTTTTTCTTCAAATTTAAGAAGAACTGCATCTGATAATTTAGTAATACTTAAAGAAACATAAATACTTTTTGAAAAATGCTCCTCAGGATACTCTAATTCTGCTTCTGCAAGTGCTGTTCTAGAACTTGGACTCCAGTGAACAGGTTTTAAACCTCTATATATGTAGCCATTTAAGAACATCTTTCCAAAAACTCCAATCTGGGCAGACTCATAATTTTTTTTAAGGGTCAGATAGGGATTATCCCAGTCTCCCCAAATACCCCATCTCTTAAATCCCTCTAATTGATTGTTAATTTGAATCTTTGCATAATCAGTTGCTTTTTTTCTTAAACCTAAAGAATCTAAATTTCTTCTTTCATTGGATTTTAAACTTTGTAGAACCTTTAACTCAATTGGTAACCCATGGCAATCCCAACCTGGTACAAAATGGACTTTGAAACCTTTTAAGGTTTTGTATTTATTAATAATATCCTTTAAAACTTTATTTAAAGCATGTCCCATATGGAGGGGGCCATTCGCATAAGGGGGGCCATCATGCAAAGTGAAATTTTTACCTGAGTTAGATGAACCCAACTCCAAATCTATCTTATTTCTTGACCAGAATTCATGAATCTCTGGTTCCCTAATTACTGAATTAGCTCGCATCGAAAAATCAGTCTTTAGTAAATTCAAAGTTTCTTTATAAGAAAAGCCAGATTTTTTTTCTTTGTTATGTTGTGATTTCATGCGAAATTATAGAATTTATTTATAGTCAATTAATTTTGTTTAATTATTTACCCTAATTGATTATATCTTTTATAGATTGATTTTTAGCTTTTTTGACATCTCTAAAATCAGTAAATTATTTTTATTTAAATTACTATATTATCATTTTCATCATTCCTAACCCACTTTTTTTTATTTAAATTTTCATCTTTTCTTCTAAATTTCAAAATATTGTTTGAATTTAAAAAATCTTGCCTTGCAAGAGAGATTGCCTTTAAAAAAATTGAAAGATTTTTTTTCAATTCCTCCAAAGTTTGTAATTTATTTTTCTCTTGATTAGTTAATTGATTCCACCTAATTGAAAATATTTCTACCAAATAAAAAGTCATCAATGTAGTAATGACTATAAAAATTGAAGAATGTAAGGTATTAAAACTATTTTTTTTATAAATTAATAACATCCCAACAACTAGGTTTAAACCACCTTTTATAAAATCTCTTGGTCTACCTAATTCAATATATATTAGAGGCATTAACAAAAATACAATTCCTAAGAATAAAAATAAACAGCCTAAAAAGATTGTCAAAAAATTTTTTATTGATAACCAAATTATAGTAAATATGAAAATATTTAACTAATTTAATTGCTTAATATTAATTTTCCCTAGAAATGCGGTCGGGGAGACTTGAACTCCCACACCCGAAGATACGAGTACCTAAAACTCGCGCGTCTACCAATTCCGCCACGACCGCTTGATTAAATTTTAGTTTAGCGAGGTATATTTTAAAAATATTTTTTACTTAAGATCCTTAATTTGACACATAATACCATGCTCAATAATGTTAGTAAGATTTAAAAATGTTTGATATTGTTATGCAATCACTATGAAAAATTGGTTATATTACATATAGATTAAATGAAACAATTTCAAACTTAACTAGTAAAAATAAAAATATTCTAACTAATTCCTCCAAGACATTTAACTGGAACAGGGAGATCAAAAATTATGTCGATCCTCCTAATTTTTGGAACCCCACATTAGGTCTATTTTTTGGTGGTTATTTTCTAGCTTTTCTGAGTATATGGCAGTGGTACCGAGGGGTGTGGCCTCTACCTGTTCTCGTAGCCACTGCATTTCTTGCTCTTCATATTGAAGGAACCGTGATACATGATGCATGTCATAAGGCTGCCCATCCTGTGCCCTGGATAAACCAAGCAATGGGACATGGATCAGCTATACTTTTAGGTTTTAGTTTCCCAGTTTTTACAAGAGTCCACCTACAACATCACATTCATGTAAATGATCCCAAAAATGATCCAGACCATATTGTGAGTACTTTTGGGCCAATTTGGCTTATTGCTCCAAGATTCTTTTATCATGAAATATTTTTCTTTCAGAGAAAACTCTGGAGGAAATATGAATTACTACAGTGGGGGATTGAGAGATCGATATTTATAACAATCATCATAGCTGGCTTAAAATTTGACTTTATGAACTTAATCTATAATTTATGGTTTGGTCCTGCATTAATGGTTGGAGTCACTTTAGGTATTTTCTTTGATTATCTCCCTCATAGGCCATTTCGCTCAAAAAATAAATGGATAAACTCAAGAGTTTATCCAGGCAAATTTTTGAATATTCTCATAATGGGTCAAAATTATCATTTAATCCATCACCTATGGCCTTCAATACCTTGGTTTGAATATAAAATAGCTTACGAAAAAACCAAACCATTATTAGACATCAAAGGTTCACCTCAAAGAGTAGGGATTTTTGAAACTAAAGGTGACACTTTTAATTTTATTTATGATCTACTTATAGGGATAAGAAGTCACAAAAGTAAAAAAGGAAAACTTAGAAAAATAATAAATTCATTCCCAAGCTTTAAAATAAGAAAAATCTTACTAAAGATAGTTAATAATACTTATATCGGTGGTAACTAACTATTCATTAATAATTTTTGGCACTTTAAAAAATTTATTTTCTCTTGAAGGTGCTAAATCTAAAATTTCCTCAGAATTTTCATAATTTTTCTTTATATCTTTCCTCAAGACATTAACCACTTCTATAGCTCTAGTAGTGCATGGAACATTTTCGGTATTAATTTTCTCTAGTTGTTTAATATATTCTAAAATTTTTTCTAACTGTTCTGCATGCTGGTGAATCTCACTTTCATTTAATTCTAGTCTTGCTAATTGTGCTACTTTTTTAACTTCATCACTACTAATACGTTTCATCCGCTCTAAATTATCAAAAATCAATTTCATTATAGATATTAAACGATTTTCACAAACATTACTTAAGCTTTTAATGAATTAAACAAAAATTGATAACAATATATTTATAAAATCTCATAACCAGAGAAAAAATTTTTTTATGCTTCAAAAGCTAGACTTAATTGTATTTCACCGTTAAAAATAAGCTTAGTTAAGTATTTCAAAATAGATCAACAATCTTTTAAAAAAAATTTTTTTTACCGGCATTCCAAGCTTGTAGCACCCGACTTAATTGGATGTTATCTGATTAGAAATAGAATTGACAAAGGACTTATAAAAGGAATGATAGTTGAGACTGAAGCTTATTCACAAGAAGAGGAGGCTTGCCATGGATATAATAAAAAGACTCCTTCTAATAAAGTATTGTTTGGTGAGCCAGGAAGATTTTACATTTACAGATCTTACGGAATTCATCATTGCTTAAATATTGTTACTGATAAAGATAATTTTGCTAGTGGTGTTTTAATAAGGGCGGTTTTTATATCAAATAAAAACGAAAGGTCAGCTTCTGGTCCAGGATTAGTAACCAAAATATTTGAAGTAGATAATAAATTCAATTCTCTCGAAATTCTAAATAATAAATGTTTGTGGATCAGCAAAGGAAAGTCATATTTAGAGAAAAAAGATTTAATTCAAACAACAAGAATTGGCATTTCTAAAGCAAAAAATATAAAATGGCGTTGGTATCTCAAAAGGAGCAGAAGTATTAGTAAAAGGGAAAAAGGTGATAGAAATCCTAATTTAAAAAATTCAACTTATAATTTGTCTGGTTTAACATAATGGAAAATTGGCCTCACAAACATATCCTCACACTTTCAAATTTCTCAATAGATGATTATAAATCAGTTTTTGAGTTAACTGAAAGATTTAAATCTCTTAATAATGCTGGGACAAAAAAAATACCTGCTTTACAAGGAAAATTAATAACATCAATATTTTTTGAGGCTAGTACTAGAACTCGCAATAGTTTTGAGCTTGCTGCCAAAAGGCTTTCTGCTGATGTACAAAGCTTTTCTCCTTCGTCGAGTTCTTTAAGTAAAGGAGAAACTCTCATAGATACTGCACTAACATATGCTGCCATGGGGTCTGATATTTTAGTTATTAGACATTCATCTAGCCATATCCCTTTAGAAATTTCCAAAAAACTCGATGCATCTAAAGCAAAAACTTCGGTTCTTAATGCTGGCGATGGTTTACATAGCCATCCTAGTCAAGGATTACTAGATCTTTATACATTAATAAAATTCTTTTCTCCAAAATTATTGAAACCAGAGATATTAAATTCTAAAAAAATATTAATTGTTGGCGATGTAATTCACTCTAGAGTGGCCAGATCAAATCTTTGGGGATTGACCGCATTTGGTGCAAACATAATCTTGTGTGGACCACCAACACTTATTCCTGAAGAATTTACTGATTTTGTAAGTAGTTCTCCACCAAATCAAATAAAAGACCCAATTTCTTCAAGAGGTTCTATCACAATTTCAAGGTCATTAGAAGAATCCATTAAATGTGCAGATGCAGTAATTGTTTTAAGATTACAGAAAGAGAGAATGATAGAGAATTTATTGAGCAGTATAAAATCTTATAGTGAAAATTATTGTTTGACTCCAGAAAAACTATCCTTGAATTGTAAAGATATTCCTATTTTGCACCCAGGGCCTATTAATCGTGGTGTTGAAATCAGCAGCAGAATAGTTGATGAATATCCAAATTGCTTAATAAATGATCAAGTCTCAAATGGTATTCCTACAAGAATGGCTTTACTTTATCTATTAAGTAAATTCAATAATTAAATTTAAAGCAATTTTAGACTTTCAGTAAAAAAGCCATAAAATAAACCTAATCTTAAAGAATCAAGTAATAGTACTAATATTTTCTTTCCTTTATCGAAACGTAACCTTCGTCTAAATTTAATCAAAATTTCAATAAAAAAAACTGATAAAAAAGCGCCTACCGGGTCAATCAATTCAACGACTGCACTTATCATTCCTAATGAACTCCCAAAAAAGTAACCAGTCAAAACAACAGTTAAAGCCAAAGAATATCTACGCCATGGATTAACTGCCCATTGGCTTAAACTGTCAAAAGTTTCAATAACTAATCGTTGGAATTTAGTCTTTTGAGGTTTAAAAAACATTCTGAATCATAACCAAGTGCTATATCTATTCATAATTTTATTTAACTTTAGGATTACCTTCAATTAATTCAAGTAAAGCCTCCATTTGGGCGAGAATTCCTCTTATTTCTCCAGGTTCAGGGAATAATCCATCATCTTGAATTCCTAAATGCATTTCTCTTAATTCCTGCCTTAAATAACGCAAATGACTTACTATTTGCTCTTTTTTGGTTTGTGACATAATTGATATTTCGTCATTACTTAGTTTAAATAATTTTTTTCTTAGGAGAATTAATAATTTGTGTCTAAAACTATAATATATAAAAATTAAATGGAGTTTAAATTATTTTATAAACTCTTGAAAGTGAGGAATATATTTTGTGAATATGAATTCCTTATGGTTATATTATAAAAAATACATTGATAAGAATATAAGATGCAATTTACATACGATAACAAGATAATTGAAAAAGATTTACATTTTTTCAATGAACAAGCAACTTTTGAGCTTCCCAAACGATTAGGGGAGAAAAATTATGCTATACCATTTAATTTATTAAAAAATTTGGATTTGGTAAGGACTTTTGCAATTAATAGGTATAAATTAATATCCGATTATATAAATCTTTTTGAACAGGAATAATTTGATGAAAAATAAATCTACAGAGTTAAAAGTTAAGGTTCTTTTATTAATAACTGGAAGTATTGCTGCAGTAAGAATCCCCTTACTCGTAAGTCAATTAGTAAAGGATAATTATGAGATTAAGTGCGTTGTTTCTGAAAATGCTGAAAAACTAATTCAGCCACTTTCACTTTCTATCTTAAGTAGAAATATTTGCATACTAGATAAGGACCAATGGTCATATCTTCAGTCAAGACCTTTACATATAGATTTGTGCGATTGGGCTGATGTTTTGATAATGGCTCCTCTGACTGCAACAACACTTTCAAAATGGGTTACAGGTAATGCTGATGGATTGATCTCCAGTATTTTAATTGCGAATAATAAGCCTATCATTGTTGCTCCTGCAATGAACTCTAAGATGTGGACTAATAAAGCTGTTCAGAGAAATTATATATATTTACAAGATTATCCAAATGTTCTAATCCTTAAGCCAAGTGAAGGGATCCTAGCTTGTGATGAAATTGGAGTTGGCAAGATACCTCCAAATGATTTAATACAACTAGCTCTAAAGTTTTTACTCCTACAAAATAAAAGGCCCTATTACAGAGACTTATTAAATAAAGAGTTTTTAATAACAGGAGGGTGTACTTCAGAAAAAATAGATGCAGCAAGAAAGATAACTAACAATAGTTCGGGAACTATGGGATTAATGCTTGCTCAAGTAGCAAGATTTAGGGGTGCAAAAGTCAACTATATCCATGGCCCTTTAAAAAATAAACTTGATATAACCGAAGGAATTAATACATATGAAATAGACAATAGTAATGATTTAATTGAGGCAGTTGAAAAAGAAATTTCGAAATGTGATTATTTCATTATGAATGCTGCAGTAGCAGATTTCAAAATCTCAGGAGATACTTCAAAAAAAATTCCAAAAAGTAAATTTGAGAATTTTTTAAATAAAAATATCGAATATGTTCCAGATATTTTAAAAAAGATAAGTAAATTGAAAAAAGAAAATCAAATTTTTGTTGGATTTTGTGCATTTACAGATTCTTTTAAAAGTGCAAAAAAAACCATTAAAGAGAAAATAATGCTTAAAGGCTGTGATCTACTATTTGCAAATCCTATAGATATTGAAGAGCAAGGATTTGGTCCGCTAGCAAAAAATGAAGGTTGGCTTTTCGATAAAAAAAATATGGAAAAACATCTAGAAAAAACATCAAAAATTGAGTTAGCTAATAATTTAATAAATGAAATTATTTCAACTGATAGATAATTGATAAAATTTATATTTGTATTTTTTTGTAATCTTAATCATTAAAAATAGTTCTATATCTTAAGATAACTCAAGTTTTTAAAAAATTAAAAAGCTACGGGTTGTTTCGAGGATCTAAAAAACTTTCTTTTGTGGTTCTTTACCTTGTATTATCCGTACTAAACATTTAAAGGTAACCTTTACCAGTAGTCACAGAACTTTATTAAAAATTTATTATGAGAATTCGTTCTTTCTTAGCTTTTGTTATTTCTTTTTGTTTAACTTTTGCTTTTGTCCCAGATAAAACTTATGCCTTCTCCGAGAGAGGAAATGCCCAATTTACAGATGTTGTAAATACAGGAAAAGCTAACGATTGTCCTTCCTTAGATTCATCCCTAGTCGGATCAATATCTTTAGGAAATGGTGATTCCTTAAAAGGGATATGCATGCATCCGACAGAAGTTTATGTGAAAGTTCCAGGATCAAAAAGAAAACAAGCAGAATTTGTTGCAACAAAGATTATTAGCCCGAGGAATAACACTACTGTTACAGAAGTATATGGAGATATAGACTCCGGAACATTTACTGAAAAAGGTGGTATTGATTTTCAATTGATTACTGTTTTAACTCCTGGAGGTTTAGAAGTGCCATTCGCCTTCTCTGCAAAAGATTTAACAGCTGATCTACCTTCATCAATTGAGCCGGGGACAGAAGTCAGTGGTGCTACATTCACACCAAATTACAGAACAGGAGATTTTTTAGATCCTAAAGCAAGAGCAAAAAATACTGGTGTTGAATACGCTCAAGGTTTAGTTGCCCTAGGGGGAGATGATGAAGAACTTGCTAAAGAAAATATCAAAGTTGATGTAAATGGTACTGGAGTAGTCACACTATCAATTGAAAATGTAGATTCTGACACAGATGAATTTGCAGGTACATTTGTAGCGATCCAACCTTCCGATACAGATATGGGTTCAAAAGAACCTCTCGATGTAAAAATAATTGGTGAGCTTTACGGCAGAAAAGCTTAATCCTAAATAAAGATTAAAAAAGAGGGTTTAAGCCCTCTTTTTTTTATTATGTCTTAAAAAAATCATAAAATGAATTCACAACAAGAATCTAAAAGAGATTCAAAAGGTTTAATACCCGCTCATGGAGGTAAACTAAAAGAATTAATTATTAAGGATGAAGAAATAAAATCTGAGCTTCTTGCTCGAGTTTCTTTTGAGCTCGAATGTAGTGATAGAAATGCTTGTGATGTAGAACTTTTAATGGTTGGCGGATTTTCTCCTTTAGAAGGATATATGGATAAAGAAGATTATAAATCTGTAATTAAAACCCATAGAGATACAAAAGGTTTACTCTTTGGTTTACCGATTGTATTTGATTCTAATAATGAAAAAATCAAGGAGGGTGAAACAATATTACTAACCTATAAAAGACAAAAATTAGCGGTTTTAGTAGTAAGTTCAAAATGGGAGCCAGATAAATCCGAAGAAGCAGAATTTTGTTACGGAACTAGTTCCTTGGATCATCCTGCAGTAAAGATGATTTTCAATGAAAGAGGCAGGTACTACATAGGGGGTAAAGTTTATGGCTTGGAGCTCCCAAAAAGAGACTTCCCATGTAAAACGCCAAAAGAGGTAAGAGATTTTTTACCTGCTTATTTTGATGTAGTTGCTTTTCAATGTAGAAATCCAATTCATAGAGCTCATTATGAATTATTTACTAACGCCTTACAATCCGAAAATGTTTCCTCAAATTCAGTTGTTTTGGTTCATCCAACCTGCGGGCCAACACAACAGGATGATATTCCTGGGAAAGTCCGATATTTGACCTATAAGAAATTAGAAGAAGAAATTTCTAATAAGAAAATAAAATGGGCTTTTTTACCATATTCAATGCACATGGCAGGACCTAGAGAAGCTCTTCAACATATGATTATAAGAAAGAATTATGGATGTACACATTTCATAATTGGTAGAGATATGGCTGGATGTAAATCATCATCTACTGGTGAAGACTTTTATGGACCTTATGATGCCCAAAATTTTGCCAATGAATGTGCAGAAGAATTATTTATGCAAACTGTACCTTCAAAAAATTTGGTATACACAAAAGAAAAAGGTTACATAACTGCTGAAGAAGCAAAAGAGAAAAAATATCAGATAATGAAATTAAGCGGTACAGAATTCAGAAAAAAGTTAAGGAATGGAGATTCAATTCCAGAATGGTTTGCATTTAAAAGTGTAGTAGATGTACTTAGAAAGTCTTAATATTGTTTTATTATTAGTAATATAGATTTATTATAGATTTTTTATCGTGAATAAACGTTGGAGAAACGTAGGACTTTATGTTCTAGCAGTAATTACAATCATTTTTATAGGCACTTCTGTTTTTGATAAACCTAATACTGAGAATGCTACAAAAACCCTTAGATATAGCGATTTTATAGAAGCTGTTCAAGATAATGAAGTAAGCAGGGTTTTATTATCCCCAGACAATGGAACTGCACAAGTTGTTGAAAACGATGGCAGTAGATCTGAAGTTAATTTAGCTCCAGATAAAGATTTACTAAAAATCCTAACTGAGAATGATGTAGATATAGCAGTAACACCCACAAAATTAGCTAATCCTTGGCAGCAAGCTGTAAGTAGTTTAATTTTCCCTGTTTTATTAATTGGAGGTTTATTCTTTCTATTTAGAAGATCGCAAAGTGGTAGCGGTGGCGGTGGTGGTAATCCAGCAATGAGTTTTGGGAAAAGCAAAGCTAGACTTCAAATGGAACCTTCCACTCAAGTAACTTTTTCAGATGTTGCTGGTGTTGAAGGAGCAAAATTAGAGTTGACAGAGGTTGTAGATTTCCTTAAAAGTCCTGACAGATTTACTGCAGTCGGAGCTAAAATCCCTAAAGGTGTTTTATTAGTAGGACCGCCCGGAACAGGAAAAACTCTTTTAGCTAAGGCAGTTGCGGGAGAAGCAGGTGTTCCTTTTTTCTCAATCTCAGGATCAGAGTTTGTTGAAATGTTTGTTGGAGTTGGTGCAAGTAGGGTTAGGGATCTATTTGAGCAAGCTAAAAAGAATGCACCTTGTATAGTTTTTATTGATGAAATAGATGCTGTTGGAAGACAAAGAGGTGCTGGTATGGGAGGTGGAAATGACGAGAGAGAACAAACTTTAAACCAACTTTTAACTGAGATGGATGGTTTCGAAGGTAATTCTGGCATAATTATTGTTGCGGCAACTAACAGACCGGATGTTTTGGACTCAGCATTAATGAGACCAGGTAGATTTGATAGACAAGTAACTGTAGACAGGCCTGATTACGCTGGAAGATTACAAATTTTAAATGTTCATGCCAAGGATAAAACTCTCTCAAAAGATGTAGACCTTGATAAGGTTGCAAGAAGAACTCCTGGGTTTACAGGTGCTGATTTAGCTAATCTTTTAAACGAAGCAGCAATCCTTGCTGCAAGAAAAGATCTTGATACTGTTAGTAATGATGAAGTAGGGGATGCTATCGAGAGAGTAATGGCAGGACCAGAAAAGAAAGACCGAGTTATAAGTGATAAAAAGAAAGAACTTGTTGCCTATCACGAAGCAGGTCATGCTTTAGTTGGCGCTTGCATGCCTGATTATGACGCTGTAGCAAAAGTTTCCATAATTCCTAGGGGTCAAGCAGGAGGACTAACCTTCTTTACTCCTAGTGAAGAAAGGATGGAGTCCGGTCTTTACTCACGTTCTTACCTACAAAATCAAATGGCTGTAGCCTTAGGTGGAAGAGTTGCTGAGGAAATAGTATATGGAGAAGAGGAAGTTACTACAGGAGCTTCTAACGATTTACAGCAAGTTGCTAATGTTGCAAGACAAATGATTACTAAATTTGGAATGAGCGATAAAATAGGACCAGTAGCTTTGGGTCAATCACAAGGGGGGATGTTCCTTGGAAGAGACATGAGCGCGACAAGAGACTTCTCTGAAGATACTGCAGCAACAATCGACGTAGAAGTTTCAGAGCTTGTAGACACAGCATATAAAAGAGCGACAAAAGTCCTTTCAGATAACAGAAGCGTTCTTGATGAAATGGCTTCAATGCTCATTGAGAGAGAAACAATTGATACTGAGGATATCCAAGATTTACTTAATCGCTCTGAGGTTAAAGTTGCTAACTATATCTGATTTGAAAAAATTTGATATCTCCATTTAAAAAAGATTCTTTCTCTAAAAGATTTAAATCTGAATCTTTTTTTTTATTAATAAAACCTACTAAAAATGATTATACAAATACTAGGGAAAGAGATTTAGTTGAACTAGAAATAGAGCTTTTAATAAAAGCAGGTTTTATAAATATAGAAATTAGTTGGTCTAATAATGAAAACTGGCTAAATTACGTTTCAAATTTAAGATTAAAGTTCCCAAAGCTTAATTTAGGCTCTGCTTCCATAAGAAATAAGAAATCGATAGATGACTCTATAAAAATAGGATGCAATTATTCAATGATGAAAGGTTGGGATAGAGACCTTTTAAATTATTCAAATTCAAAAAATCATTTATTAATTCCAGGCATCAAACATTTAAAAGATCTTAAACAAGCAATAGATTTGAATTGTAAAATTATCAAAATTTACCCGGTTAAAGATAATATTGAATTAATAAATATATCTCAGTATAAAAATATAGATTTTATTGCTGCCGGAGGTTTATCTATATCAGATATACCGCTATATAAATCTTTAGGATATAAAGCTATTGTAATTGGGGATATGGGTTTCAAAAATAATAGAATAGATCCAAAAATATATGAATGGCTTAGAAGAAGATCAAATTAAATAATTATTCCTACTTAATAATTGAACATTGTGCTTGATGGAGAAGCAAATGGTCTGCTAGTACGAGAGCTACCATTGAATCAACCATTGGAACCGCTCTCGGTAAAACACAAGGATCATGTCGGCCTTTAGCCTTTATTAGTACTTCTTTCCCATCAGCATTAACAGTTTTCTGCTCCTTTCCAATAGTTGCTGTTGGTTTAAAAGCTATTTTCATCTCAATATTCTCTCCATTACTTATTCCTCCCTGTATGCCTCCTGAATTATTTGATATTGTC
Organism: uncultured Prochlorococcus sp.; assembly: GCA_902526435.1. GTDB lineage: Bacteria > Cyanobacteriota > Cyanobacteriia > PCC-6307 > Cyanobiaceae > Prochlorococcus_A. The sequence continues at coordinate 52,307 of CABZLA010000005.1, forward strand.
TTAAGCTTACTAATATCATCAGACTCAATAAACGAATCATTATGTTCACTTCCTCTTAAATAAGTTCCCAAGAAACCTGAACCTATTTCAAACCCCTTTGTAGCGGGTAATGACATCAAAGCCTTTGCAAGATCAGCTTCCAATTTATCAAAGACAGGCATACCTAATCCTGATGGAACATTTTTCACTAAACATTCAATAACACCTCCACAAGAATCACCATCTTGCTGCAATTCTTTTATTCTTTTAATCATTTTTGCAGCCACCTTATCATCTGGACATCTAACAATATTTGAATCTATTTTACTTAGAGTAAGTGTATTTTTATTTACCTGAGAGTCAATATCATGTATACGTTTTACCCAAGAAAGAATTTCAGTATTAAACAAGTTTTTTAATAATTGTTTTGCGATAGCACCTGCAGCAACTCTTCCTATCGTTTCTCTAGCTGAGGCTCTACCTCCTCCAGAACCAGCCTGAATTCCATACTTCAAATGATATGTGCCATCTGCGTGAGATGGCCTGAATACTTGCTCTAAATTACTATAATCTCCTGGTCTTTGATCTTTATTACGAACCAACATTGCAATAGGGGTTCCAAGTGTTATGCCTCCCTTTAAGCCACTTAATATCTCTAATCTATCATCTTCGTTTCTTGGAGTTGTAATTTTGCTCTGACCAGGTCTTCGCCTATCTAATTCATTTTGTATGAGATCAATATTTATTTTTAACTTTGGAGGACATCCATCAAGAATAACTCCAACAGCGCCTCCATGAGATTCTCCAAAAGTAGTGACACGAAAAATTTTACCAAAACTACTACCCATTGAAATATCAAATTATTAAAGTTCTATTTCCTATTATAAGAACTCAATTGAAAATTAAACATAAAAAAAGCCTCCATAAAAAGGAGGCTTTAAATTTAGAACTTTAAGCTTAACCGATAGCTGGAGCTGTAAGAGCTACTGTTGTAGACTCAGCTGCTGCTAGATCAAGTGGGAAGTTGTGAGCGTTACGCTCGTGCATTACTTCCATACCTAAGTTAGCTCTGTTAAGAACGTCACCCCATGTTGGAACAATCTTACCGTTTGCATCTACAACTGATTGGTTGAAGTTGAAACCGTTAAGGTTGAATGCCATTGTGCAGATTCCCATTGAAGTTAACCAAACACATACAACTGGGAATACAGCTAGGAAGAAGTGAAGACTTCTGCTGTTGTTGAATGAAGCATATTGGAAGATTAAACGACCGAAGTAGCCATGAGCTGCAACGATGTTATATGTTTCTTCTTCTTGTCCAAACTTGTAACCATAATTCTGAGATTCTGTCTCAGTTGTTTCTCTGATTAGAGATGAAGTAACAAGTGAACCATGCATTGCTGAGAATAAAGATCCTCCGAACATACCTGCAACTCCAGCCATATGGAATGGGTGCATAAGAATGTTGTGCTCTGCCTGGAAAACAAACATGAAGTTGAATGTTCCAGAAATACCTAAAGGCATTCCGTCAGAGAATGAACCTTGACCGAATGGGTATACAAGGAATACTGCGAAAGCTGCTGAAACTGGTGCTGAATATGCAACACAGATCCAAGGACGCATACCTAAACGGTATGAAAGCTCCCACTGACGTCCCATGTATGCTGAGATACCAATAAGGAAGTGGAATATTACTAGCTGGTAAGGACCACCGTTGTATAACCACTCATCTACAGTAGCTGCTTCCCAAATTGGGTAGAAGTGTAGACCAATAGCATTTGAAGAAGGAACAACTGCACCTGAGATGATGTTGTTTCCGTATAGGAATGAACCAGCAACTGGTTCTCTAATTCCGTCAATGTCTACTGGAGGTGCTGCGATGAAAGCAACGATGAAACAAGCCGCTGCTGCAAGTAGGCATGGAATCATTAAGACGCCGAACCAACCAACATAAATTCTGTTGTTAGTTGATGTTACCCACTCACAAAACTGTGGCCAGCCTTTAAGCAGCGAAGTACGCTGCTGCTGAATAGTTGTCATGAGTTCGTAAAGTATGTCTCAAATAGAGACGTGTAATTAAAAACGAAAAATTAATTTTCGCTTTGATAAATATAGTCCAAAATCATCAATAATGTGTCGGAAATAATTATGACAGATTAAGCATTTTTCTCATTTTGAGGTGAAATATGCCTTCTTGTCTTAATATTTTCTTTGTTATTGAGGTATTAGCTTGGTAATAGATTTAGTGGCAATTCAAAGGGGAAAGATCAAGGGAAGTAGTTTCTTTATCTAAAGCAAGATATAAAAGACTGGAAATAGAGGCTTTTGGAGCAACTATTTATTGTAGCGATCCAACCTTCCGATACAGATATGGGTTCAAAAGAACCTCTCGATGTAAAAATAATTGGTGAGCTTTACGGCAGAAAAGCTTAATCCTAAATAAAGATTAAAAAAAGAGGGTTTAAGCCCTCTTTTTTTTATTATGTCTTAAAAAAATCTAATTAACTACCTTGGTGGAATATCACACATTGTTAAACTCTCTTTCAAAAATTAGCCTTAAGTTTTAAATCATTATT
>CABZLA010000006.1 GCA_902526435.1 uncultured Prochlorococcus sp.
ATTTAAAGGTTTAACTTTAGGTTTGGAACTCTTCAAAAGAAGTATGTGTGTATAAAAATTTTCATGGGTAATATCAATTAAATTGGATTCATATCTTGGATTTTCATCATTTAAAAGCGAAAAAGAGTATGAATAAAAAGCCTTCATAATCGACTTTAAATGATCCATATTTCCTTCTATAACAGGCTTATCAATAATCGTAAGTTTCCATTGCGAAATAATTGATATATAATCTTTATTTTCGTTATTTGAATAATCAGGCAATCCAATAATTTCAAGGCTTACTGAAGATTGGTTAAATAAAAATTTATTTTGCAACATATCAATAATTTAGTAAATTTGTTCTTAATTTTAGAAACCCATCGTCTGAGACGCACAAAGCTAAAGTGAGTATAATTTTATTAAAGACCTCATCATTACAATTAGGATCAAGAAGTCTTTTAACCTTCATACTATTAGTATTAAATCTTTCATTAATTAATTCAATATATCTTTTCTTAAATTCATTCCAAGCATTTGGATTTCTAATAAGATCATCTCTGGATTGAAGTATTTGTCTTATGTAAGGATATAAAAATTTTGCCATTTCAGCAGCAAGTTTAATTAGTGCTTCAAATTCCTCTAATTTAATATTGATGTTATTAAAAGAATTCCTCATTGGATTATTATTCCTCAGTTTCCAAATAATAACTTTATTAGGTAAGACTTCCTTTAAATTAAGTTTGACTGATAAAGAATGTAGAGATTCAGCTCCATTTAAATCAATAGTTTCTAGAGCTAATAAAAGTAAATCAAGCCTTTGTATAGATTCTCTAGATATATGTTTTCCTTTGGATAAAATAGTAATAGTCAACTACGAACTCTATTCACAAATTATAACAGAATATCTATTATTTACTTTGAAATAAAAATGTATAAAACTCATCCAGTTCTTCAATTGTTAATATTCCATAATTCCAAAGAAGGATAGGAAGTGGCGTATTATTTTTAATTGACAACTTTAAACCTAGCTCGATCGAAGACTCGTTTAATCCAATTTCATCCATAAGAAAAAATATTATTTTTTTATTTGAATAAATACCCATAAAAATTATCTAATTGATGAATAGATTAAAGACTTAGTCATATGATTTAATATGATTTTCCTCATAAAAATAAACTTGTTTAAAAGTAAAAAAGCGAATTTTCTGAAAGGTAATAAGAAAAATTTATTATTTGCAAAAAATTGAATTAACGAATCTGTAATAACAATAGTTGTGATGATATCTAAAAATCTTATAAAATAGTATTTATATTTAAATATTTCTAAATATCTATTAGTTATAGGAAAACTTTTATTTAATATATCGTAGATAACATTAACATCTCTCCAACAAGTGTTTAACCCTTGTCCTCCAACAGGATGGAAGGTATGAAATGAATCTCCAACAAATACAACCTTTTTGAAATTAAAAATTGGCAGACGAAAAGAAAGAGAAACAGGGAAAATATTAATATCGCTATTGATCTGATCTAACTTAAAATTATCAGGTAGAATCGTTGACAAGTTATCTAACAAAAAGCTTTTACTTGAATTTAATCTATCAATTGATTTAGATGTAGTAGCAGTCCAAATTATTTGATATTTATATTTATCTAGTGGTAATAAAGCTAATGGACCTTCTTTCCTAAAAATTTCATATGCACGCATAGGAACATTTCCCCTAACTAAAACCTCAAATGTTAAACAAGACTGATTATATGATTTTCTAATATCTATAAAATTTCGATTTCTTTTGTGGTTTGAATTTGCTCCGGTTGATACAAATTTATAATCAAATTTAATATCATCAAAAGATCTATCTAAAGAAGATTTAAAAAATATATTTTCCAAATTATCGACCTCATCGAAAAATACATTCATAAGATCAGAATGTTTAACTACCCAACCAATAGTATCTAAAGAACAAATATCTTTATCTAAGTCAGAAGTAGTTAAAATTGTAGAATGAGATATTACACTGTCTGAAATTGATAGAGAATCAAATTTATAAAGATAAGATTTTAATTTACTCCAAAGATTAAATTTTGAAAGTATCTTTCTTGTTGAATGAGTAATAGCGTATGTTTTGTCTTTGTTTATCAGCTTTTCTCTTGTTAGTAAATCTGTAATGTAAATATTAAAATTTAATTTTGCTAAAGATATTGCTAAAAGTAATCCAGAGGGACCAGAACCAACAATTTTAAAATTTAAATAATTATTCATTAATTACGATATATAATTACAATTTAGTTGAAATAAATATAGCAAATTTCCTCAAATGCTGGTCGAAGCAAATATGGGTATTCTCCTATCCAAATATTTGAGTCTGGTAACCATGCATCAGTCAAAGAAATCTCTCTTTCAAAGTTTCTATAATTAGATGAAATGATGCATCTAATATTGGAACCAACTCTGATTAGACTATGTTTGTTTTCCATAGGAAAACTAATTTTTTCTAAATAACCATCCTCATCCTCCAATTCAATAACTAACCAAGTTCTTTTTTTTTCAATCAACTCTAAACGACCTTGTCTATTTGATTGCTCACGTGAACTTTCAATTCTTTCAGTTTTATAGATATCAGAAACATAACCATCGAAGAGAGAAAAGAATTTAGATTTTTTATATTTAATATTTTTTCTGCTTGATTCAAGAATTGGTCCCCATATTATGTAAAGAAAAAAAATCACACATAACAATAACCAAAGATTTTCAGTCTGAGTTGATGATTGACTAATAAAAAGTAAGAGATTTAAAACTCCTCCAATAGATGAAATAATAAGTCTCTGTAAAATTTTTCTGGGATCTCCAAGTGTATATTTAAACTGACCTCCTGTCCCTACAGAAGGGATAAGTTTAGATATTTGATTTTGTTTTATTGGTATAAGCATTTAAAATATTAATTTTTCAAGTCCATAAATTAAAGAATTAAATTTACCTATTTTTCTTATTGCCTGCAAAACACCTGGCATATAAGCTTTTCTGTCAATAGTGTCATGTTTAATTGTGTAAGTTTCTCCAGGAGAGCCCATAATAACTACTTGATGAGCCAAAAGCCCAGGCAATCTAATAGAGTGGATATTTAGGCCTGAATCTCTGATACCTCCTCTTACTCCTTTTAATGTTTCAGATTCCTTAACTAAGCTTTGATTATATTTTTTTGGATATTCTTCAATCATTTCAGCAGTTTTAATACAAGTTCCACTAGGAGAATCTGCTTTTTGATTATGATGCATTTCTATTAATTCAATATTATCGTAAAACTTTGCAGCTACAGAAGCAGCTTGTTGAAGAAGAACCATCCCTACAGAGAAATTTGGAATTATTGCACAACCTATGTTTGCTTTTTGAGCAAAATTAGCCAAATCACTTATTTGAGAGGGAGAAAGGCCTGTAGTCCCTACAACTGGCGATATCCCATAAGCAATTGCCGATCTAGTATTTTCATAAACAGAATCAGGATGAGTAAAGTCAACTAATACTGGTTTAATTTTCTCATTTCGATAATCTTGACTTATTGAACATAAAGACCCCTCAAGATCATTTGAGACAATAATTTCACTTTTTTTAAGATTTAACAATTGTGAAATGTTTTCTCCATTATTTTTTTTATTTGTATCAATTGCTGCAACAAGTTCACAATCAGAAGAATTTAGTACGGAATTAACAACCTCACTTCCCATTCTGCCCAATGCACCAGAAACAAGTACAGGTATTGTTTTTTTAGAATTTTTGATCATTTTTAATTAAAAAATTTTTTTAAAGGTTGTTACACGCTATTGATATTGCACACAATAACGGCAATTCACCCGTAGGCTGGTAAAAATACTTAAAGAGAATCAATGTTTACGCAGGTCCGCTCAGCAAATCGCAGAGTTTCTCCTGTCGAGGATAACAAACATAAAATTGTAATAAAAGCAGTTTATGTTGTCCTTGAGCCACAATATCAAAATTCCTTAACAGAAGCGGCAAAATCAATAAATGAAATTAATGGCCCTATAGGGATAGATCTTAGCGGATATCTTATAGAAGAACTTAGAAATGATAAAAATTTCGAAGATTTTAAAGTTGATATAGCTAGTGCCGATATTTTTGTTGCCTCCCTAATATTTATTGAAGATCTAGCACAAAAAGTTGTAGATGCAGTTACTCCATATAAAGAGAATCTTAAAGCCTCTATAATATTTCCCTCGATGCCAGAGGTGATGAGATTAAACAAATTAGGTTCATTTAGCATGGCTCAACTTGGACAATCTAAAAGTATTATTGGAGATCTTATTAAAAAGAAAAAAGAATCTGAAGGTGCTAGTTTCCAAGATTCAATGTTGAAGCTACTAAATACTTTGCCTTCAATACTCAAATATTTACCTATAGAAAAAGCACAAGATGCAAGAACATTTATATTAAGTTTTCAATATTGGCTTGGCGGTACTACAGAGAATCTGAAAAACTTCTTATTAATGATCTCAGAAAAATATGTAGTGTCAGAAAATATAAAAGATCAGTTAGAGGAATTTAAAATACAAGATCCTGAAACTTTTCCAGATTTAGGCATATGGCATCCATTAGCGCCAAATATGTTTGAAAGTTTAAATGAATATCAAAATTGGGAAAATAACAGAAAAGACATAAAACCAAAAGATTATAAAACTCCAACTATTGGTTTAGTTCTACAAAGAAGTCATATAGTTACAGGTGATGATGCTCATTATGTAGCTGTAATACAAGAATTAGAATATCGAGGTGCTCGTGTTTTACCTATTTTCTGTGGTGGATTAGATTTTTCTAAACCAGTAGATGAATTTTATTATGATTCAATTGATAAGGAAAGAGCAATAGTTGATGGGGTTGTATCTTTAACAGGATTTGCATTGGTAGGTGGTCCTGCAAGACAAGATCATCCAAAAGCTATTGATGCGCTCAAAAAGCTAAATAGACCATATATGGTTGCATTACCATTAGTATTTCAAACAACTCAAGAATGGGAGGAAAGTGATTTAGGGTTGCACCCTGTTCAAGTTGCACTCCAAATTGCGATACCAGAATTAGACGGAGCTATTGAACCAATTATTCTCTCAGGTCGTGATGATGCTACTGGTAAAGCTCATACTCTCCAAGACAGAGTAGATGTTATTGCAGAAAGAGCAATAAAGTGGTCCACTCTTAGGGTTAAAAAAAGGGAGGAGAAGAAGTTAGCGATAACTGTATTTAGTTTTCCACCTGACAAGGGGAATGTTGGAACAGCAGCTTATTTGAATGTATTTGGTTCTATTTATAGAGTTCTTTTAGAAATGAAAGATAAAGGATATCAAATTGATGATCTCCCTAAAAACTCAAAAGAATTAATGGAGAAAGTTATTAATAATCCAGAGGCTATGGAAGGTTCTCCTGAATTAAATATTGCTCATAAGATGACTGTGAAAGAATATGAGAAATTTACACCTTATTCAAAGAGATTAGAAGAAAACTGGGGTAAACCTCCTGGAAACTTGAACAGCGATGGACAAAATTTACTTATTTACGGAAAACATTTTGGAAATATATTCATAGGAGTACAACCAACATTTGGATATGAGGGAGATCCAATGAGATTACTTTACTCAAGAAGTGCAAGTCCTCACCACGGATTTGCTGCCTATTACACTTACGTAGAAAAAATATGGGGAGCTGATGCCGTTCTACATTTTGGAACACACGGTTCACTTGAATTTATGCCTGGAAAACAAATGGGTATGAGTGAAACTTGCTACCCAGATTCTTTAATAGGATCTCTGCCAAATTTGTATTATTACGCAGCAAATAATCCATCAGAAGCAACAATTGCAAAAAGAAGAGGTTACGCATCAACAATAAGTTACCTAACTCCTCCAGCCGAAAATGCTGGTCTTTATAAAGGACTTAAAGAATTGAGCGAGCTTGTAGGTTCTTATCAACAACTCAGAGAAAGTAGTAGAGGTATTCAAATTGTAAATGCAATAGTAGAGACTTCAAAGCAATGTAATCTCGACAAAGATGTAGAACTCCCTATTGGTGAAGTAGAAGAACTAACTATTGAAGATAGAGATCTGTTCGTAGGGAATATATACAAGCAATTAATGGAGATAGAAAGTAGATTATTACCATGTGGACTCCATACAATTGGAGAGGCTCCTACTGCCGAGGAAGCCGTTGCCACCTTAGTAAATATAGCTTCGTTAGAAAGAGAACAAGAAGGTCTTAGATCCTTACCAGGTTTATTAGCAGAATCAATAAATTTAAAAATTGATGAAGTTTACGACGGTAATAATAATGGAGAACTTAAGTTTGTTGAACTAAATAAAAAAATTATTAAAACTGCCAGAGAATCAATATTTGCAATGGTTAACAGTTTAAAAATTGTTAACGGAAGAGTCTATTTGGAGAAATCACTATTTTCAAAAATATTAGATTTCTTGAAAATTTTTGGTTTAAATTTACCCACCCCTTGGTTAAGAGTATGTAGATTAAATGGTTTTAATGAAGTAAATCAAAAAGATTTAAATAAATTATTTGACTATTTATTATTCTGCCTTGAACAGGTTTGTGCAGACAAGGAAATGGATAGCCTTATAAAAGCGTTGGATGGGAATTATGTATTACCTGGTCCTGGAGGAGATCCTATTAGGAACCCAAGCGTTTTACCAAGTGGTAAAAATATTCATGCACTTGATCCACAATCAATTCCTACTACTGCAGCAGTAGCGGCAGCTAAATCTGTTGTAGATAAATTAATTGAAAGGCAAAAAGAAGAGCAAGGAACTTGGCCTGAAACAATAGCTTGTGTTTTATGGGGTACCGACAATATCAAAACTTATGGTGAATCTCTAGCTCAAATTTTATGGTTTGTTGGAGTCAAACCAAAACCTGACTCTGTTGGTCGAATAAATAAATTAGAACTTATCCCGTTAGAGGAACTTGGTAGACCGAGAATTGATGTGGTTGTAAATTGCTCTGGAGTTTTTAGGGATTTATTTATAAACCAAATGGCACTAATTGATCAGGCCGTAAAATTAGCTGCAGAAGCAGAAGAACCATTAGATTCTAACTTTGTAAGAAAACATTCATTAGAACAAGCTGAAAAAGAAGGTACCTCAATAAGGGAGGCTTCAGCAAGAGTATTTTCAAATGCTAGCGGAAGCTATAGTTCAAATGTCAATCTAGCTGTTGAAAATTCAACCTGGGAGGAAGAAAATGAATTACAAGAAATGTACTTATCAAGAAAAACTTATGCTTTTAATGCTGATAATCCAGGAGAAATGAATCAAAAAAGGGATGTATTCGAGTCTGTCATGAAAACTGCTGATGTAACATTTCAAAACCTTGACTCCTCTGAAATCTCTCTAACTGATGTCAGCCATTATTTTGATTCTGATCCTACTAAATTAATAAAAACGTTAAGGGATGATGGGAAAGAACCAAGTAGTTTCATTGCAGACACAACTACATCTAATGCTCAAGTCAGGACATTAGGTGAAACAATTAGACTAGATTCTAGAACCAAGCTTTTGAATCCTAAATGGTACGAAGGAATGCTTAAGTCAGGATATGAAGGAGTTAGAGAACTTTCTAATAGACTTAACTATACACTTGGATGGAGTGCAACAAGTGGCCAAGTGGATAACTTTGTTTATGAAGAAACTAATGAAACATTTATTAATGATGAAGAAATGAGGAAAAGGCTTATGGATTTAAATCCTAATAGTTTCAGAAGAATAGTAGGAACATTGCTCGAAGTAAATGGGAGAGGTTATTGGGAAACATCCGATGAAAATATAGAGCAACTTAAAGAACTTTATCAAGAGGTAGAGGATAAAATTGAGGGAGTTAAATAGTAAAAATTAACTTCTTTATCTAAAAATGTGATCTGCTACTTTTAAAACTTGATAATTTATTTTTACATTATGAACTCTCACTAAGTGAATTTTTTGTTGAGAACAAAGACAACTAATAGCCAGTGTTCCTATATCTCTTTCTTTGGGATTAGGTTGATTTAAGATTTCTCCAATAAATCTTTTTCTTGAGGCTCCAATTAGGAGTGGAAATTCAAAATTTTTTAAGAGAGGCAAGTTTCTTAGGATTTCTATGTTCTGTTTGCTATCCTTTGAAAATCCAATACCTGGATCCCAAATAATTTTATCCTTACTAACTTTTTTGTTAATAGCTTTTTTTGTCAAACATTCAAGAGAATGAATAATATCAACTAAAAAATCATCATAATTTGTCAAATTATTCATGTTTATACTATTACCGCGACTATGAGTAATTACAAAGGGACAATTAAATTCTGAGACAACATCTAATATCTCTTCATCCCTTCTGCCTCCTGTGACATCATTAATCCAATTAGCACCATTTGAAAGAGCTTCATGAGCAACTTCAGAATTAAAAGTATCAATAGAAATAAGAATATTGGGATATTCACTTCTAATTTTTTTTAAATATGGTAACAATCTTTTCGATTCATTTTTCGCTCCTATTTCTATCGCTCCGGGTCTAGTACTTTGAGCACCAAGATCAATTACATCAACCCCATTTGAAACAAAATAATTTACTTGATTTAAAACTTTTTCTATCGAACAAAAATCACCTCCATCACTAAATGAATCAGGAGTTAAATTAATAATCCCCATTATTGAGGTTTTCCTCCCCCAATCATCAGGCCAAGGATAATTATTATTCGAAATTTGCAATTCTTGAAAAACTTACAGGATCTAAAGAAGAACCACCTACCAAGACACCATCAATATCACTCATTGACATTATCTCATCAATATTATTGGGTTTAACAGAACCCCCATATTGAATGATTACATCACTAAAACCAATCAACCTCCTTATCAAAGCACATATCTTGTTTGCGTCACTTGCTTCACAAGTTTTACCTGTACCAATAGCCCATATAGGTTCATAAGCAACTATAAGATTAGATGGATCAGTATTCTCTAATCCCTGCTCAACTTGTCTGGTGATGACTCTATCGGCTTCACCTCTTTCTCTTTGTTCAAGAGTTTCTCCAACACAAACTATTGGAGTTAGTCCACTTGATTGAGCAAAGACAGCTCTTTTATTAATTTGTTCATCACTTTCACTAAAATATTTCCGAGGTTCACTATGTCCAACAATTGCATATTTTACTTTGTGTTCAATAAGCATATCGGGTGAGATTTCTGCAGTAAAAGCACCTTTATCTTCCCAATGGATATTTTGACTTGCAATATTTAAATAATCAAAGTTTGTATAATTTGAAAAAGTAGAAATAGCTGTAAAGGGAGGAGCAATTACTATTTTTCTGTCATTAGGAATTTCGTAAATAAGAGGAAGAAAATCTTCCAAATATTTTTTTGTATCAGCACAAGTCATGTGCATTTTCCAATTACCAGCGATTACAGATTTTCTCAAAATATGTTGTCTAAGAAAAATATACTAATATAGCCTGGGTTTTTAGGCTAATCATTCAAAAATTAATTCACTTTTTAGAAACATAACTTTATCTCCTTTAACTAATTTTCTTCCTCTTTTTTTTTCTATCTCTCCATTAACTTTTATCTGACCAGAATTTATAAGAATTTTTGCCTCGCCTCCAGAAGAAACAACGTTATGCCATTTTAAAAATTGATTTAATTTCATTGTTTTATAAATCCTTAGCTATTGATAAAGTAAAAGAAGTACTCAAACATAATATTTTGCAATTAATTCCACCAATCACTCCATATATTAATAGATTTATTAAAGGTTTTATATGCATGATAATTTATGTAGCATGTTGGCCAATATTAGCTTTTTTAGCTGGAAAATTAATACCTGCTATTGGATCTGGAGAAATATCAACTGTAAGTAAAATTATAATCAATTCTCTTATTATATTTTTAATTCAAAAAACTGCTCAATATGCGCAAGATATTTATGTTGCAAAGCCTTCATTAGAAATAAGTGAAGTAATGAGACAAAATTTATTTAGTAAAATTCACAAAATAAAAATGAATTTTATCAACAACATTTCTGCAGGAGATATTACCTATAGGCTTACCGAGGATGCGGACAGAGTCAGTGAAGTAATTTATAAAACATTTCAAGATACATTACCATGCGTGTTGCAATTATTAGCAGTAATTATCTATATGTTTTATTTAGATTGGTCGTTGACGATATCAACATTCATTTTAGCTCCAATAATTGTTTTATCAGTAAATAACTTTGGGAAAAGAGTTTTGATAGCATCTGAAAAAAGCCAAGAATCAACAAGTGATTTAGCGGGTTTAATAGGAGAATCTATAAATGGAATTTCAACAATAAGATCATTTGCAGCAGAAAATTGGATTAAAGGTAGATTCAATAGAAGATTGAGAAGTAATAAACAAGCACAATATAAGACACTTAAATTACTTGCTATCCAACATCCAATAGTAGGTTTTATTGAAGCTTTTGGAATATTGGCAATATTAGGTTTAGGAGCATTAAGAATTAACCTTGGTCTTTTAAATAGCGAAGAATTTAGCAGTTTTTTTGCTGCAATATTAATGCTTATAGACCCAATTAGTCACATAAGTACAAACTTTAATGAGTATAAGCAAGCAGAGGCATCATTAAAAAGATTAAAAAAAATAAATATGCAACCAATTGAAAAAGACGAGCGGAATTTAGAAAAAATATCAAAAATAAATGGGAAGATAGAGTTCAATAATGTTAGTTTTGAATATAAAAAGGATAATGAAGTTTTAAAAGATATCACTTTAAAAATTACAAGAGGTCAGGTAATTGCATTTGTAGGATCATCAGGAGCTGGGAAAAGCACAATGATGTCTTTGATATTAAAATTCATAAGCCCTAAAATAGGTGATATATATATTGATGACAAAAACATAAGATCTATAAGCTCAATAGATATAAGATCAAATATTGCCTTAGTTCAACAACAACCTTTTTTATTCTCTGGAAGAATAGTTGATGTGATAAAAATGGGAAGGAACTTTAGCGAAGAGGATGTAATTAAGTCTGCCAAGATTGCAAATGCTCATGAATTTATTCTTAAACTCCCTAGTAAATACGAGACAAATATTACCGAAAGAGGATCAAACTTTTCAGGAGGTCAGATTCAAAGATTAGCAATAGCTCGCGCGATATTAGGAAACCCATCTATACTTTTGTTAGATGAAGCTACTAGTGCATTAGATTCAGATTCAGAAGCAGAAGTTCAAAAAGGGCTAAATCAAGCAATGAATAACAGAACAGTTATAATCGTCGCTCATAGATTATCCACTACCCAGGGAGCGGATAAAATAGTTGTTTTTGATAAAGGTAAAATTGTAGATAGTGGGAAACATATAGATTTGTTCAATAAAGATGGAATTTATAAAGAATTATGTGAAAAACAGTTGATAAAGGTTACTTGATTGTATTTAATTTAATAAAAGATAAAATCATGACTGAAAAAAACTTTGAAAATAAAAATCCAGTCCTAACTTTTGAGGGCGGGAAATATAATATTAATGATTTAACGAGTGAAACAAAAGAACTAATTAAAGGATTACAAATAGCTGAAACTCAGCTAAAAATTCATGAAGACACATTTAAATTATTATCCATTGGTAGAAACTCCCTAACAAATCAATTAAGAGAGAAACTTAAAAATTTATGAATAGATTCTATTAGTTATGAATTTCCTGAAGTGATAAAGTATCAATTTTACTTAACCGTAATGATTTAATTGCCTGCAAAGCTGCTTTTGCTCCCGGAATAGTAGTAAAAGTAGGAATATTATATTCTAAGGATGCTCTTCTGAGATAAGCATCATCATGGAGAGCTTGTGATCCAACTGGTGTATTAATAACTAATTGGATAAGACCAGAACGAATTGAATCTTCAATATTAGGTCTTCCTTCATGAACCTTTAAAACTTCATCAACTTCAATTCCTAAATTAAATAAATATTTAGCAGTACCCTTAGTCGCGACTAATTTAAAACCTAAAACTATTAGTTCTCTTGCTATGTTCTCTAATTTCTCTTTATCTAAATCATTAGTTGATAAAAAAGCAACACCCTCAGAAGGGACACCATTTCCAGCAGCCAATTCAGATTTTGCATAAGCCAGGCCAAAATCATCTGCCAATCCCATTACTTCTCCTGTAGAACGCATCTCAGGGCCTAGTAAAGCATCAGAGCCAGGAAACCTTTTGAAAGGCAAAACAGCTTCCTTAACCGCTTGATATTTAGGTATTAGTTCTTTAGTAAAATTTATATCTTTTAAAGAGGATCCTTGCATTAATTGAGTCGCCAATTTCGCAACAGGTTTACCAATAGCTTTGGAAACAAAAGGTATAGTTCTGGATGCTCGTGGATTAGCCTCAAGAATAAATAATTGATTTTCTTCATTACTATGATTTCTAATTGCAAATTGCAAATTAATTAAGCCAACAACATTTAATCTATTTGCAATTAATTTTGTCCACTTTTTAACAGTATCTAATGTTTGTTGGGATAAAGAAATTGAAGGAAGACAACATGCAGAATCACCAGAGTGGATTCCAGCAGGTTCTACATGCTCCATAAGACCTGCTATAACAACCGAACCGGTTTTGTCACATAACGCATCAACATCAATTTCTATTGCATTACTTAAATATTGATCCAAAAGAATCGGATGATCTGGAGAAACTTTAACGGCCTCTTTTATATATCGAGATAAATCATTTTTATCTTTAACTATTTCCATAGCCCTTCCACCTAAAACATAAGAGGGTCTCACGACTAGAGGAAATCCTATATTATTTGCAACTAATATTGCCTCTTCTTCATTACGCGCTATTCCATTGAGCGGTTGTCGTATATTTAATTCTTCTAGAATCTTTGTGAATTCTTCTCTATCTTCTGCTATGTCAATTGAATGAGGAGATGTTCCAAGAATTTTTGATTTACATTTAATACCTTCCTTAGACTCCAACCAATTAGATAAGGGTAAAGACAACTTAAGAGGTGTTTGTCCTCCAAATTGAACTATCAATCCATATGGATTTTCAGCCTCAATTATATTGAGAACATCTTCTAAAGTAACAGGCTCAAAATATAAAATATCGCTTGTATCATAATCAGTTGAAACAGTTTCAGGATTACTATTAACCATTATCGTTTGATAACCATTACTTGAAGCTTGATAAGAGGCATGACAGCAACAGTAATCAAATTCAATACCTTGACCAATTCTATTAGGTCCACCTCCCAATATCATAATTTTTTTTAAATACTTTTCGTTAGCGGCTGAAATTTCATTGTCATTAATATTTAAATCATTATCTAAAAAAGCTTCTTCATAGCTTGAATAATGGTAGGGAGTTTCAGATGAAAACTCAGCAGAACAAGTATCCACAGTTTTGTAGAGTGGTAAAACTTTCAATTTTTTTCGATAATTTCTTACTTCAAAAAATTCAGAGTTAGTTAATTTTGCAATCTGTTGATCTGAAAAGCCCAATTGCTTTGCATTTAACATTAAATCTCTATCAATTCGAGTAAGTTCATTGTCTTTTAAAAAATCATTCTGAAAATTAAAAATATTTCGCAATTTCTCAATAAACCACAAATCTATATTCGTTATTTCATTAATATAAGAATTAGTCTTACCAGATTCCATTGCTTTTTTTAATATTAATATCCTTTCAGCAGTTGGGTTACGTAAATTATTTTTTAAATCATTATCGTTATTAAAATCTTCAATAGAATCACATTCCCAACCGAAAATACCAATTTCTAAAGATCTCAAAGCTTTTTGAAAAGATTCTTCAAAGGATCGGCCAATTGCCATTGACTCTCCAACAGATTTCATTGATGTATTTAAAATGTTTGAAGAACCTTTAAACTTTTCAAAAGCAAATCTTGGTACCTTTGTTACAACGTAATCAATTGAGGGTTCAAAGCATGCAGGCGTTTTTTTAGTAATATCATTAATAATTTCATCAAGTGTGTACCCCACAGATAACAAAGCCGCAATCTTAGCTATAGGAAAACCTGTAGCTTTACTAGCTAATGCAGAAGATCTACTTACCCTTGGGTTCATCTCGATAACTATTACATCACCATTTTTTGGATTTACCGCAAATTGTATATTACTTCCTCCTGTTTCAACACCTACCTCTCTTATTATTTTTAATGATAAATCTCTTAGTCTTTGGTATTCTTTGTCAGTTAATGTTTGAGCGGGGGCCACCGTAATTGAGTCACCAGTGTGAACACCCATTGGGTCTAAATTTTCAATACTGCAAATTATAACAACATTATCAGCTGTATCTCTCATAACTTCTAATTCAAACTCTTTCCAACCTATTAATGATTTTTCAATTAAAATTTGATTACTTGGACTTTCATCTAAACCAGATTTGCAAAGATCATTAAATTCTTCAAGATTGTATGCTATTCCCCCTCCAACTCCACCTAAAGTAAAAGCTGGTCTTATGATTAGCGGGTATGAATTTATTTGCTTAGATACTTCTCTTGCTTCGAATAAATCAGAAGCGATCCCTGAAGGACAAACATTTACATTTATGTTTTCCATCGATTCTTTAAATAGTTTTCTATCTTCAGCCTTGTTAATAGCTTTTAAATCAGCTCCTATTAATTCAACATTATTATTTATCAAAAAATCAGATTCAGAGAGTTTTACTGCAAGATTCAAGGCAGTCTGACCACCCATTGTAGGAAGAATCGCATCAGGTTTTTCCTTTAAAATTATTTGTGAAACTATTTCTGGAGTCAAAGGTTCAATATAGGTTTTATTTGCGATTTCAGGATCAGTCATTATTGAAGCTGGATTAGAATTAATTAAAATAATTTCATATCCAGCTTTTCTTAAAGCTTTACAAGCTTGAGTACCTGAATAATCAAATTCACATGCTTGTCCTATAACAATTGGACCTGAACCAAGAATTAGGATTTTTTTAAGATCACCTCTTTGAGGCATAATTAGAGAAATTCATTTATTTAATGCTACTTACAAATCATCAGTTGTTAATCAAGTTACTTGAAAAGCAACATTTGTTTCTATAGTATTGATAATAAAACATAATTTATGAGCGAACTTCAGCGACTTAAAAGTTTGTTGCCTCCGGAGAATGAAAGTTGGGTTTTTATTGAAGCTGCCGCCGCCATAGATCCTCCATTGATTACATTGGAGGAGATTGGACGTGACGAAGTTGAAATTCAAATAAATTTAGAAGAATGGGATAATTATGCAATAGATCATAGAAATTTATTGTTTTGGCATGAAGTAGGAAAGATTCAAAATGATGCAATACCACGAGACGGATGGGAAATGGCAGCTTTAGCAATAGGCCTTGGTGGAGCTATAGGTGAACTATGGGTGCAAGATGGATTACTTTTAATTCTAGCTCTTGGCTTATCAGGTTTTGCAGGATATAGACTTTACATAAAAAATAATTCTGAGAAAAGATTACAAGATGCTATTTTTGCAGATGAAAGAGCCATAGACCTTGCCTGTAGATTTGGATATAGTATTCCAAATGCTTATAAAAGCCTTGGCGGGGCTTTAAAAGAGCTAATAGAAAAAACTAGAAAAAAGAAAAAAAGAATAATATTTGAAGATAGATTAGAGGCACTAAGAAAAAGTGCTGAAAAAGCTAGGTCAGAATTATCACAACAAGAGGGTTCAGACAAATCAGTTTCAAGTGAAAACGTTTATGGACAATAAATTGTTAGTTTTAATGGCGGCTAAAGCCTGTGATATAAAGAAGGCACAAGAGATAAAATTGATTAAAATTGATAAAGTTTCATATATCAGTGAATGGATACTTATAGCCGAAGGCTTATCAGATGTTCAAGTTAGATCAATTACTAATTCTGTCGAGGTAGAACTAAGAGAAAAAGCAAAGGTTGAACCAATTAGAAAAGAAGGAGTTAGCGAAGCAAAATGGGCACTACTTGATTATGGTGATTTAATAGTAAATATTTTTCAACCCGAAATAAGAAAGTTCTATGACCTTGAATCATTTTGGAGTAATGGAGATGACCTTAATTTTCCATAATAAATATTGATGAATCAATTTAACTGCCCAGTACCTAAAGATCAACAGCCTACAAATGAATTTATCGAATTATCAAAATCTAAAATATTTACTTGGCCAAAATCAAAGAAATCTTTTTCCTTTATCTTAATAAAGTTTTGGATGGCAACATTTTTTATATTTGTTGTAATTTCTTCAGGAAGTACATATTTTGAAACTTCAACATTAAAGTACATTTTATTAAGCTTTTTTACTAGTTTATCTTTACCATTCCTTTTCTCTATAAGGTTATATCTTGGTTGGAACCACATATTTAAAAGGTTAACCTCAGAAAAAGTTGAATACGAAGAATCAGGTTGGTATGACGGACAAATATGGATCAAACCACTTAAATTAAAGGAAAAAGAATCATTAATAGCATTATTAGAAGTAAAACCAATTTTAAAAAATTTAATTCAAATTTTATCTGTCATTATTATTGTTGCATTAATTGGAATTTTACTTTTCCAAAACAATAATCTCTAAAATGAGTTCCAATTTTAAAAATTTATACACGTCAAATAATCCTCCCTTAGAGATGATATTAATGAGAGGTTCAAAACTAGAATCGATTCATAAAGTACATGCAGTAATTAGTGACAAAAAAGGAAGAGTGTTAATGTGTGCTGGTAATCCAGAATATAAAAGCTTCATTAGATCTGCCTTAAAGCCTTTTCAAGCAATTCCATTTGTGAGTAGTGGCGCTGCATCAAAAATCAAGGATTCATCAAAGTCAATTGCCTTATCCTGTGGATCTCACAGCGGATCTAAATACCACGCAAGAGAAGCTTTTAAAATTTTGTGGGAATATAATATAGACATCAATAATCTCAAATGTCCCTTAAAAAATACAAGTTCCTTAGAACATAATTGTTCTGGCAAGCATGCAGCATTTCTTGCAACATGTAAAAAATTAAATTGGCCTTTAGAAAGTTATCTGAAGGGAGATCATCCTCTTCAAGTAGAAATCTTTAGGATAATATCGGAACTTCTTCAAATTCCATTGGAGCAAATATATGCAGAGAGAGATGACTGTGGAGCTCCAACCCTTTATATGAAAATACTCGAAATGGCAAAATTATATTCACTATTAAGTAGTTCAGATAATGCAGAATTAGAACAAATAAGTAGAGCGATGACAACTAATCCAGCAATGATAAGCGACCACAATACATTTGACACGGAAGTTATACAAGCATCACATGGGCAAGTTATAAGCAAGGGAGGAGCGGAAGGAATACAGTGTTTTTGTAAAGTAAATGAAGGAATGGGTTTAGCTTTAAAAGTTGAAGATGGATCAAAAAGAGCAAAACAATCAGTGGGTCTACATATTTTAAAACAATTAGAATGGATTTCTGAATTAAGAATACAAGATATAAAAGACAAGATCATAAAATTACCTGAAGGGGTTCAAATTGAAGTTAAAGGTCAATTAAAATTCCAAGAATCCTAAAAAAATAAAAAAAGAACCCGTTCAGATGTATGCTATGTATATATCGCGGGGTAGAGCAGTCTGGTAGCTCGTCGGGCTCATAACCCGAAGGTCGGAAGTTCAAATCTTCTCCCCGCCACCAATTATGAGCAGCTTTAGGGCTGCTTTTTTAGTAACTACAATCGATATCAGCGATAATTTTTTTTTATATTTTATATATGGGTGGCGTGGTGGTAAATCGACTTTGCCTATAAAAAATAAGACACCTCGCAAATTTTCCTAAAAGTTTAGAGCTGATTAATTTTATAGATAGGAGTTGAATGCAAGCTTCTATAACTGGACTAGGTATGTCTCTACTTTGATGTTTATTTTTCTTGTGAAGTGATCACAGGGTGACTGATTGTAATGCATCATTATTTTTTTTGAATTACCACCAAACTAAAAGAGGTTCAGATCCACTTGGATATATTGTCTTATTAAATTTGTTGTTGTTTTTTATTTATTAGTTTTATGAGTGTTAGGAACATAGTTTTCTTAAATTATTAAATAGTTCAAAATGAAATAAATGTTTTGATTATTGGATATAAAGGTTTTGTATATTGCTAATACAATTCGAATAAGGTTATTTAGGTCAGTTACTAAATCCTCGTGGAAAAGACATTAGTAAATTTCTTTTACTGGTTATTAATAAAAGTAGCCGAATCCCATTACGGTGAATCTTTGGTTCCAGTAAAAGTACCTTCTAATACGATCAAACGTTTTTATTAAATTTTCTAGGTTTTTTTAAGGTATGAATTAAAAAGTTATTTTTTTGCATCTAATGCTTTTACTAAAGTGTCATATCCAATTAATGACTTTTTACATGGAGATCTAACATTGCTATTTTAGCACTGATAGATCCACTTATGGAACTATATTTATAAATCAATTCAATAACTCCAACAATAGACTAATATGTGAATTAGAGGAAAAATAAACAGAATCAATGGAATAAGTGAAGATAGACATCTCTTATGGCAACTAATTTTTAATACTATAAATTAAACATATTTATATTTTATTAAAGGCAATACTTAATAAATTAAGTTATTAAAGATATTTTTAAATTGAAAATAAATTCGCAGGGATGGAGTTTAATTTTTATTATTTATACAAATAGGATATCTTTTTATTTTGGATAAAGATGAAAGAGGGAAAAAATATAAATCAATTTCTAGCCAAAAAAGACAAGAGCTTATTTTAAAGAAGATGAAAGCTAAAGTCACAGAAGTAGGAAATGGAGTTCCAGATAAAAAATATTATAGTGATTAGGTTTATTAGTTATTCCATATTGCTAATTACTTTCCAGAATTAAGAGATAAAAAAATAATTGAATACTTGACGATCAAGCTTACATGTATTTATATTAGTAGTACAAGTGTATTATTTAGAAATGGTATTCGGAGGCGCACATGTTTGGACTAATTTTTCTTATGGGTATCGTAATGATTCCCCAACTGGTTGGCTACTTAACCCCAACCGTACCAGACTAATTTTATTTACAAGAAATAAGAAATCTGCCAGAAACAATATCAGGATTTTTGCACATTCATATCAATCAAATGATCTTGGTGAACCCATGGCAATTAAATCATCAAGTCTAATGCATTTGGATGATGCTTGGGATAAATGGCATGACCTTCAGTTACAAGGTTGGACTTTTGAAGAACTTGAATTACCTGAATAAGTATGAAAAAACAAAATCTTATTATCAAAGAAAAGATCCAAAAAAGACATGAAAATATCTACTCTAGACCCTCCAAATTATTAGCACAATTTGTTAATGGTTTTGTAATTGAGTTTGATGAAGTTTAAGCATATGAATCATAAAGAATTAGTTGATCAAGTTTCCGCAAATTTATTTAATCAAAGTGGAAAGATAGAAAGCCAAAGATCTTGGCTTGCTATGAGAAATTATTTAGAGCAATTAGATAGCGAGCAGCTAAAGTTGATGCTTAAAGAATTAAATTGAAATCAACAGAGGCTAAATTCATCTCCGTTCAGATCAACATATAATAGGTTTAAATCCGGTCAGGAATATCATAGGTAAAATTATTAAATCTTATACATTTATGTACCATTTCTGTATATTAAATACTATATAAACATTGATAGAGGTCAATTTCTTTACATTTATTAATAGTCGTGTTATATTTGTTTACATAATCAAATTTTAATTATGACACCTGACGCAGAAAGATTTAACGGCTTAGCAGCAATGCTTGGTTTCGTAGCAGCAGTTGGCGCATACGTAACAACTGGTCAAATAATACCTGGTTTCTTCTAATGTCAAATTCTTCATACACAACAACTGAGTCTGGCGGAAGACAAAACATGTTTCCATCAGAAACTCGTCCTTATATAGATGAGTCAGTTTCTTATGACGGTTATCCTCAGAATGCAGAAAAAGTTAACGGTCGTTGGGCGATGATTGGCTTCGTAGCATTATTAGGTGCATACGTAACAACAGGTCAAATCATTCCAGGTATTTTTTAATGAGTCCACTAGCAGTTTTTTTGATTTTAATAGTATCTCTAACTGCTTTACTCGTTGCTTCCCTAACTAAACAATTTCAAGAAGAAAATTTAATTTACTCAAACAAAAATCAAATGACAAACTCAAACTCAAAAACTAAAACAATTGAGAAGGAAAAAGTTGTTGCAGAAATTCTCAACGGCAGATTTGCAATGATCGGACTTATAGCTGCAGTTGGTGCATATCTAACTACAGGTCAAATCATTCCAGGGTTCGTTTAAATACAAACTTCAAATAACTAAAACAAAAAAATGGAAAACTCAAAACCTAACTACTGGCAAAATGCAGAAAGAACTAATGGAAGAATGGCAATGATGGGCTTTTTTGCATTAGTAGTTAATTACGGTCTTTTTGGCTGGATCGTACCTGGAATTTTTTAAAATGAATTTAGATATTTTCTTAATCTCATTCTTTGCATATCTTTTAGTACCAGTACTGATGATTGCTAAAGGAAAAAAAGCAACTAATTAATAGCATAATGAATTTAGGATTACTCTTCCTCAAAGTTAATACTACTGGAGTAATAACTTTATCTGAATTAGATTGGATTACAAATCACCAATCAAATTTCTCAAGACTAGATATGGCACTAGTTTTAAAAATTGGTCGCCTTATGGATGAGGGAATAATAGAACTTGATTGTAGATTGCCAGTATAAATATCTAAAAATTAAATCGTCATGAGAGCTTGCTTTTAGAAATATAAGCAAGCTTTTATATTGTTTGGTCTCTAAAAAAGAGAAAAAGAAAAGAAATTAACTTCCAACATTAGAAATCAAAGTTTGTTCTTGGTAGTAGTTCTGTAAATAAAATTATTTACTATTGCACCATAAAAAAATACTTGATTAGGAGCTTAATAACCAAGTAATCCACATTACTGAGTGTTTACCAAACAATATTACGGATTTAAAATTTATCACACTACATATGGTGAATTAAAAAGATAGTTTGTGCTATTTGTGGGGTTGATCTCTATAAAAATTTCTGCAATAATAAAAGTCCCCATCACCTAGGCTCGGCACTATTTGCAAGAGTCTTTTTTTTTTCTATTAAAAACTTCTTAATAAACGACCAATATTTACGAAATTCCCATATCGTTCAACATACAAGAAAATACACAAAACTCATTCATTGATTATTAATGAAACTCAAATAGATAACTTATCAACTCACAGTTGAGAATTTAATGTAACATAATATGTTTACATATAGTAACAATTAGATGAAGAAAATCATTCCATACATCGCATTTTTTTGTTTGACTGGATTCACGACAACAAGTGGTTTACCTCTTTTGGCAGGCAGTTGCAGCAGTCACATGAATAAAAAAGCAGAGATCAAATGTGCTGAAGATGACACTAAGTGTCAAGCTGAAAAAGCTGAAAAGTTTCAATTAAACAAAACCATAAGGTCATAAAACTTGTCTCAACTTAGTTTAATTATTAACTCTGTTCCAAGAGATTTACTTGAATTTATCTTCTGTTTAACTATCGGTTATACAGCAGGATCACTAGGGTTTATTTAATAAATAACAACATGACTACTACATCATTTTTTCTAATATTTTCAAGCTCACTTTTAACTTACATAATGGCTTGTTTGTGGAGAGACCTTATAAATCAAAAAGTAAATATATAGCCATCAATTAGTTCAACAACAATAAAATAAACTAAAATAAAATTACACGAGATAAATACCTTAGTTGTCACAAGAAAATAATTTTGCCGAAACCTACCCATGGGATTATCAATTTGGAAATGAGAATTTTCAAAAAGAGCCTTGGATTCTAAATAAAGGGAGGCAAAATGTAACAATTGAGAAGAATTTAGATAATAAAGGTTTTTTTTATGTCCAAAAGAATGATGAAAGACGTCTATCTATAAACCATTTACAAATTAAATCTACATATAACCAGTTGATTAAATTTGGTTATAAGCTACGTAAATAAAAATTTCAGAATATTTTTTGATGTTATTTCTCCAGAATTTAATTTGAATAATTAAAAAAGAGTTCTAAAAAGAAATAATAGTATTTATGTGAAGCTTGATCTAAATTGATATAAACATTCTTCCCTTATTTTTTGACTGATATTAAAGATTTAAAGATAAAGTTGAGACTGTATACAAACTTTATAGTTAAAGAAGTTATCGCACTCGATCCAGTGATAAGAAGATAATGACTTTATACATATAAATAAATTGTTGAGTATGTCGATTCAAATACAAGCGACCTTTCTCAAAAACAAATTATAGGAGCTTCATTTTAGAGATCTTATCAAGCAGTAGAAGAATTTATAAACTTAGAAAAATATGAAGGACAAAATTAAAATAGATACATAAGTTGTGACCCCTCCGATTCTAAATACGAGGTTATTACCAAAAACGTTTAAAACAAATTAAAAAAGATTTCTCAGATCCAGAAGTATTTATAGAAAAATAGGCAAATAATAATTTAATAGAAATTTGGTAATAAAAACAAGTTTAAATAACTCATAACGAATGGAAAATTATCTTAAAGAAACATTTAATTTAGATCAAGAAATAATAGAAAAAAAAACATCGACTAATGATGATCAATTCTTAAAAATTTAAAATAATCAAATAACAATAAACCCTAATTTTAAATATTTAATTACATAGAAAAATTAATTTTTATTTTTGATTTAATATAACTTGAATTTAAGATTCATTCGAAGGAATAAATCAAAAAAATATTTTAAAACTTTAATTAGATAAAAATCAGCTAGAAAATACCCCACAAGTGGGATTTAAAAAAAAATCTTCAGGACGTTACAATTATTGATAGGAGTAGAGAATTACTTTTATTTTTAATATCACATTGCTATTAATAATTAATGAAAGACAATTATCAAAAAGGTAATTTAGAGAACAAGATAAGTATGGTATTGTTGTGGATTTATCTTTTCGCGGTTGCAATTATTTTTACTCGTGGACTAATATTATTTGTTAGTAAGTGAATAGTAATTTATAAATATTGAGCTTAAATTAATTAGCAAATGCAACTTGTTAAAATAGTATTCAAAATTAAGAGTTGAAATATATCATTAAAATAAAAATTAAGACTTAACTTGCCACTTAAATATTCCTTTGCTAAAAAGATAAAGCGGACTAAAGTCCAATTCTCCACGAGGATTTAGTCCGCTTTCAATAAATAAATCTTCAAATTTCTTTTTTATTTGTTTATTTTATAAAAAATTTATTTATAGTGCAATTACTTTTTAAAGTTATCTAATCTATTTACTTAATACTTTTAAAGAAAAAATTAATAAAAATGATCTTAAAATATCTTTTTGTTTAAGTTATATTTTTTCTAGTTAAACTTGTAAGTTGGAAATAACCATTTTTGTTCAAAGAATATTTATCAAACCATAGGTATAATAAGTTATTAAGTCCAATTCCGTTCAACGTCTCTTTATTCAAGATCTTGTAGTCTGATAAGGCTAGTAATAAATAAGGGATTATCATATCAGAACCTTTGGATGGTAGATTCTTTAAAGGAACACAATGGCCTTTTTCCAAAAGGATGGACATATCTTGAGAAAACAAAGAGTTCCAATAATTAAAATCACAATATAATTTATCTGGAGGCAAAAGGTTAAGCTTAAATTCCTGAGCATAAAAATTCATAGTAAAAGTTAAAAAAATGGAAAAGGACCTAAAATAACTGAATACATTTTCTATTCTCAGAAAATAAATATTCGATAAAGAATCATTAATACAAAATAACTATCTCCTAAATAGTACCTTACTGTACTGAACGGTGCCACACTTATTTTATTAATTTCTTTTTTTCATTTTTTCTTGAAATTGGAGGAACATTAAAAATTTTTCATAAATTTCCTTGTCAATAAATTCATCACTTGCCTCTTTAGAATGTTGATTTTGATTATTTTCAAAATTGTTAAATCTATTGGAGAAATATTTATCATCATTTTTTTGAAATATTTGATTTTTCCTATCTAAGGTGATTTTACTTTCATAGTTGAAAACATTACCATTGTTTAAATTAAATATACCTCTTTTATAAAGTGCTTCTTCTACTAGAATATTAATTATTTTAGAAATACTTAAATTGCTTTCAAAACTTAATTTATTTATTAGATCCAAGACATCTTTACGAGGGATAAAACCAACTCTTCTTTTCTTTGTAGGCATATAAAAGTTCAGCACTTGACTTAAGTAAGTGTTGCACTATATTCAAAGCAAGTCAATAATTATTATTATGATCATACCTTTCACTCTTTTGTTCGGTGCAATTGGGTATCTTTATTACAAGTCTAAAGATGAAGTATCTTTATTAGAAGTAGAGAAACTAGATTCTCCAAGTAATCAATTAGATCAAGATGATTTATATAAGGACTTGGAAGACTTATTTATATAATTAAACTTAATTAAACTTCATTAATTATTATTTACCAAAGCCCATATAATAAGAATGCAAGCTAAGTAATAATAATATTGAAGAGCCAAAATACCATACAAGGAGCCATTTAGCGAAAGCGCCTCCACTATATTTCTTCTTTTTAAATTTATCTAATATGTTTGGAAAAAAAATATTAGTCTCTCTAGAGAACCTTAATAACTTCATAATCTAATGCCTTTTATTTTAATCAAACATAAAAATATATTCATGCAAGTGTATTTTTCAACTTTAATGTTATTTCAAAGAATAATTAAGAATAAATGAATGAAAAAGATAAAGTCATTAAACCAAACAACTTCGTTTCATAACCGAACACGTAAATAAATAAAAGAGTAATTATTATAATTATTAATTAATTTATACAGTAATGACTGTACATCAAGATTACGAAATAAAGATCAACATTAATGAGTTGATTGAAAAAAGAATTCCTTGTTGTGATTTATTACATCCGGATCATTGTCTAACTGAACAACAAGTTTCAGAAATTGCTCATGACATCCGGATGGATTTAAACCTCCATGACTTATATAAGCAAGTTGATCAACACATTATGAACTATGTTAACGCAGCAGGTATCGATAACAAGGATCACTGGGTAGAACCACATCTTCCTGATTTAGATAGAGATGCTAAAGAGGAAGTTGGCATAGAATTTGATTAAATTCATTAATTAGTGAAAATTTTTTTCAATTATTAAAAACTTTACAAATTAGAAGTTTAGATTAATCTTATAAATATATTTTTTTCTAAATCATCAATTAATTTATAGATACTTACTGCACTTCTTTTTTT
Source organism: uncultured Prochlorococcus sp. (assembly GCA_902526435.1). Lineage (GTDB taxonomy): Bacteria > Cyanobacteriota > Cyanobacteriia > PCC-6307 > Cyanobiaceae > Prochlorococcus_A. The sequence goes on from CABZLA010000006.1 coordinate 25,328, forward strand.
ACTTTTAAAAAAGATTTTATAAATTGAAAATGTTATCATTAATGTTAAAATTTAATAAGGATAATGAATTAAACGTCATTAAAATAAAACTCTTTATAAAAGTTGTTTAAATAATATGACTTGTTGAATAGGTACTTTATACAAAATATAATATTAAATTTAAACATAATTAAAAATGTAATTTTCATAAACATAAATTAATATCCTAATATTGATTTATCAACTATTATTAGCCACGAAACTAGTCATATAATAAAAAATGATTAAAATTTTTGCTTTAACATTATCTGAGATTGGAATAGGAAAATTAGAAATATTTGTAATCGGCATCGCGTCTTTATTATTTCCAACATTATTTATAATTGCCTCTAGAAATCTTGATGCAAAAGGCGTTTTTGACTGGATGATGGAGAAACCAAATGATTGACTAGGGAAGAAATAAAATTTAATTATTGGAAATATTTAAAATTTATTTTTTGAATACTAATTTGTCTAATTCATATTCAGGGAAGTCAAATATCTGGCAATTATTTTTTAGACTTAGAAGAATATTTTTATTAAGAAGTTCATAGTCAATAAAATTATTTAATTTACTATTTGAAAATTCTTTATTTGTCTCTCCTATAGAAAATCTCAACGCTCCATCTTTGGAAATACCAAATTTTATCGAGTTACAATAAGTATTTGCAAACTTACTGGAGATCTTTAAAGAATATTTTTCAATAGCCTTTTGTGAAGAGTCAATAGGAAAAGCAGGGGTATCGAATATCAAGAAAAGAATCAATAATAGAATATTTAAAATATTTTTAATCATTGAATACGAAAAATTATTGATTTAATTTACATTAAAAAGATTTATTAAACAATCGCATTCTTTAAAACTTGAAAATTCAATGGTATGGAAGAATTATTTAGATTCAAATAAAGTAATTTAGAAAATAAAATATTTGCATAAAATTTTTGATCAATCTTCTAAATAATTTGAAAAATGAAAGAATAGAACAAAATTTACTTGTCAACAGATTAAAAGATACTTTATTTGATAAGAGAATGATAATCTAATATTTCTTCTACAAATATTGCTACAAATGATAGAGAATTTTTTTTATAAGAGAAATTGATTATTTACTTGAGTTATAGTTCCCAAAGATAACTGGTCAATTAAAAAAAGATATTAGTTTATGGAAAATAAGCAAATTAATTTTTTTAAAGCTAAAGACATTAATACGGTTTTAAAACCTTTTAAAAAAGGAACTGTAGTCAATATTGATAATTTGGAAGTAAGAGAAAAACAAAACGAACTAAAATTAGGTTTATATGGTTGGTACGCAATTTGTCCTTCAACGGAGCTTCAAAAAAACAAAATTCATTATTTCTCCTTATTTGATGAACCTCTTCTTCTTTTCAGAGACAAGAACAATAATGTTAGATGTATCAAAAATATTTGCCCTCATAGAGGTTCCTCCTTTTATGGTGGTTCAATTTCTAATGGTGAATTAACATGCCCATACCATGGTGCAAGATTCAGTTCTCAAGGAAACTGTCAAAATATAGATAGGATAACCTGCAGTCATATTGTTGATAATAATTATGATAATTATGCAAAGAGAATTCACTTATCTCAATACAAAGTCGTAGAGAAAGAGAATTACATTTTTATTTATTTTACTGACAAGTCAGAGACAAATTTAAATAATTTTAACGATGATTCATTATTTAGGAATTATGAGTTATCTGCTAATGGATTTTCAGTTAAAGATTCCGTATCTGAAGAAGTTTTAGTTGATTTTAAATGTGATTGGTCAAGAATTATCGAAAATCATTTGGATATTCTTCATATATTTTGGGTTCATGGAGATACAATTCCAGATAAAGATGTAAATAAAAATGTACTAGTAAGTTTTAATCAAAAAATAAATATCAATCCAAATTCTATTGAAAGTGTATATTTCTACAAAAATAATCCTACAAAAGAATTTATAAGAATTAAGTATATTCCCCCAGGAAGGATTTTAATCTATAAAGGAGATCCAGCCGCCTCACGATACGTACAAGTGCTTGATCACATTCCCCTAGGAGATAACAAAGCGAGAGTAATAGTTAGACATTATAGGAAATTCCTTAAAAACAAATTTCTTAATAACTTAATTTTATTTAAAGAGATTCAAAAAAAGATTTTTTACAAAATCTTTGATGAAGATTATATGATTCTTAAAACCCAAACTTATAATCAAAAATTAGGCTTAATAAAAAATGACGAGATAAAATTACTAGGTGAAGACAGAATAATAAATTATTTCTGGAACTGGTATAAAAAATCTGAAGAAAAGGATAATCCTTGGAAACATATAAATAAAAATAAGGAACTAAATGTTTATGATGAGATTATTTTAAAATATCCTCCAGAAATTAAGAAATTGGAAGTAATTAATAATATAAATATTATAAGAAAAACATTTATAAGATATGCAGCACCACTTGTGTTTTTGTTGCTCATAATATAACTTCAATGAAAAAAGTTAATCGACCAGCATGGCTAAATTGGCTATATCTTTTAATATTCGTTCTTAGCTCAATACAGTTATTCATGTTCTGGAGTAACAAATTTTAGTGACTAATGATTATTGGCTTGAAGCAAAAAATATTAGTTGCTTTAAAAATGAATACGAGGTAGTGAAGGATTTAAATTTAAAACTTAAATATGGTGAAAATGTTATTTTGATTGGACCTAATGGCTCTGGAAAGTCATCTTTATTAGAATTAATAAATAGAAATATATATCCAGTTTTAAATAAAGATACTGTTTTTAAACTATTTAATAAAGAACTTATTAATATCTGGGAACTTAGAAAAAAGATTAGTACAGTAAATCACGATGTTAAGGCCAGAATAAATGCAAACATAAAAGTATTTGATTTAATTATTAGTGGTTTATATGGTAAGTATTGCAAAATCTCAAAAAAATCTGAAAAGGATGTTTTATTAGCAGAGAATCTTATAAACAAGATGTTAATAACAAATTTATCTCAAAAAAATTTTTCACATTTATCTGAAGGTGAAAAGCAAATTGTTCTAATTGCTAGAGCCTTAGTTAAAAACCCAGACATATTAATCTTAGATGAGCCAATCGCTAATTTAGATTTAAAATCAAAATTTTATGTAACAGATCAAATTAATGAATTGACTAAATTAAATACAAAAGTAATTTGCGTAACTCATGATATTTCAATGATTACAGCAATATACAATAGGGTCATAATGATGAAAGACAGAATAATAATTGCAGATGGAACGCAAAGTGAAACTATAAATAGCAAAAATTTAAATTTTTTATTTGATATTAATATCGAGGTTATAAAACAAAAAGGTTTTTGGCATATTTACAGAAAACCTATAGAACTACAATCAATAGAATAACCAGAGCAATTAATAAATATATAATCTTTTTGTTTTGAATGCGTGTAAAAGACTTATTTTTAAATGAAGAGGAACCACACTTATAGCAGACCATCCTACCTCCCAATGATCTGTCAGAGACAAGATCGGAACTACCACAATTTAAACAGATTTTATTAGAGCTCATATCCATTTCTAAAATTGATATATCCTATTTAAATTATATTCGAATTAATAATGTAAAGAAAAAATTCAAAACAAACAATGATAATGAGAATCTATTGCAATAAAGGATTATTTGATACATAATTGATAATAATTCTCATTATCAAAGTATAAATAATATGAATTTCCATAATTATGGAGAATATTCATCAAAAACTGTTCGAATAGTAACTGGGCAGTCAGTTCTTATAGATCCCTCCTCGAGGCCAATGGGGACATGTCTTGAAGTTGAGAGCGGCATTGCAAGGGTATATTGCCCATGTGAAGAGACAGAAGGAATGACTCTTGCTTTCTTGCAATCAGGAGATCAATTAAGAACTGATTTATTATGCAGTGAAGGTGTTTGTGTAGAAGCGTTAACTGATTTGTCCTTCCATAGTAATGTTAATATTACTGAAAATTCTGGATTTGATGCTGTTAATGAATGGACTCTTCAACTCTTGAGAATAAGACATCTTGGAAATGCAGAGCAAAGACTACAAGCTCTATTTTCAATATTAGTTAACCGTCTCGGAAGAAGATGCGGTCAATGGTGCGAATTACCTTTTAGGCTTACTCATGAAAGGATAGGAGAATTAATAGGTTCAACACGGGTAACATCTACAAGATTAATCTCAAAACTCCGTTCATCTGAGTTATTAATAGCTCCAATTGGAACACAGACAGTAAGTGTGGCCCCATCATTTATTGAATCTTCACCTTTATAAACGAAACATGTATAAATCTGAATCCATAATCAATAACTTGCTAATAGAAGTTGAATCATTAAGTTACAGGATAACGAATATTCATCAAGCTTATTTCAACACTTCACATATAGGCTTGCGAGATAGATTATTTTATGAAAATAAAAATATCTCGCAAAGATTAAATGAGATATTTTCAATAGCAAAAATATTAAAAAATAGGAATAATGAAAATATTAGTTTTTCTAGTCTATTAGTTGAGAAATGTAAAAGAACTATTGATCAAAAAAGAATAGAAAAGAATTTATTTTTTCTTTAAATCACTATCAATTAAAAGTATTGCAGAAGGCTGATTCGCTGCAAATTTAACCTTTCCTAATATATGAGCAAATTCATCCTCAGATTTTGTTTGAGCATCCACAATTGGATCTAAGAAAACACTAGTTCTTGTATCTGAAATTCTCTCTGAAATTGAATATAACTGTTGTAATGAAGAAGTTAAATCAGCTTCCATACTGAATGAATAAGAAATTATATCCTCAATAGAATCCCATGTCTGAATTGGAGCAGGTAATTCCTTCAATTTTACGGTTTGTCCACGAGCAATAAAATAATTAGCAAATTTATAGGCATGTTCCATTTCTCCTTGAGATTCACTTAGAAAATGTGAAGCAAAGCCATCTAAATCTCTTTCTTGGAACCATAAATAAATAGAAAAATATTGAACATTTGCATATCTTTCCATCGTTAGATGTTCATAAAAGTTATCCAATAAGCCAAGATCCATTGGCTGAGCAACCGCTCTACCAGAAGGACCTAAATTAACTAGTTTTTTTGTTTTTAAATTATTCATAGTCATTATCAAGCAAAATTTATATTTAAATAATACAACATTTTGTATAAATTGGTAACTTAAAAAAGATTAAAAATATATGAGTGAATATGATAATGAATATCAATAGCAATATCAATAAAATGAATTTAGGAAAAGATTATTCTGAATATCTACTAATTAATAAATTATATGCAAACAAAAAAAAGAAATGTAAAAAGAAAAAATGTTCAAACTGGAAAGGGGGCAAGTGTAATTGCCTATAAAATTTAATTAAATAAAGATCTTATGTGCTCCAGGATATAAAAAACAGAAACAATTTTTATCTATACTTAAAAAACAATTATCTCCAACATTAAGGTCATCATTAATATTAGTTCTGACCCTTAATGTTTCTTCTTTAAGCGATAGTTTATAAATAAAATATTCACCCATAAATTCTTTTGAAACTATTTTTGCATCGCCATCTACAGAACTTTTAATAGAAATAAATTTCTGGGGAATAGAAATAAATTTGATATTATTTTTATCCACCAAAGAAGAAGTATTTATTTCACCTATACAACATGAAAAAGAGTTTTCTTCCTTTTTGAGATTAAGAATATTATTGCCAAGAATAAAACTACTTACAAAAATTGTTTTAGGGTTTTCTAAAAGTTTTATAGGTGAATCAACTTGATGTATTTTCCCTTCATTCATCACAGCAACCTTGTCGCATATAGACATGGCCTCTTCAGGATCATGAGTAACCATTAATCCACTTGCATTACAACTTCTAAGGATATTTGGAAGTTCACTTCTTAATTTTAATTTTACGTGTATGTCCAAACTACAAAATGGTTCATCTAATAATATAAAATTTGTTCCCGGTGCTAAAGCTCTAGCAATAGCAAGTCTCTGTTTTTGTCCTCCTGATAATTCATGTGGATACCTATTTATAAATTTATCGAGACCTACTATATTTATTAGAAAATTAACTCTAGATTTATTCTTTTTATCTTTCAAACCAAACATTGCATTTTCTAAAACAGTTAGATGAGGGAAAAGCGCATAATCCTGAAAAACCATTCCTATTTTTCTTTTTTCTGGAGTTAATATTCTATTTTTATTTGAAATTTCCTGATCATTTAGAATAATTTTTCCTTTTAAAGGATATTCAAATCCGGCGATTAATCTTAAAAGAGTAGTTTTACCGCAACCAGAAGGTCCAAGAAGTCCTAATAATTGACCCTTTTCTATTTTTAAGTTAATTGCATTTAATGTCCAATTGGAAATTTTTTGATTATCATATTTATGATGTAAATCATCAATTATTAACGCCTTTTTTTCCACTAAAACTTTTAAGTCTTTAGATTACTAAAGCTAACAGAAAACATAAACCATAAATATCACTTGTATAATTTTATACATCACTTAAAAAATTAAATAAATGAAAAAGAGTGAAAGAGCAGAAATTATACTTAAAGAACTTAAAAAATTATATCCATCACCTCCAATCCCCCTTGATCACACAAATGCTTTTACGTTGCTTGTGGCAGTAGTATTAAGCGCTCAGTCTACAGATAAGAAAGTTAATGAACTAACTAAGGAATTATATAAAGTCGCAGATACTCCAGAAAAAATGAAAGAACTCGGCATTTCCGGAATTTATGAATATATAAAACAATTAGGTCTTTCTAACCAAAAATCTAAAAATATTTACCTCTTATCAAAATTAATAATCGAAAAATTTCATGGTCAAGTTCCGAATTCATTCGAAGAGCTTGAATCACTACCTGGAGTTGGTCATAAAACAGCTTCAGTTGTAATGTCACAAGTATTTAATATTCCATCTTTTCCTGTTGATACACACATACATCGTTTATCACAAAGATGGGGTCTTACTAATGGAGATAATGTAAAGCAGACCGAAAAAGATCTTAAAAATATTTTCCCAATCTCTGAATGGAACACTTTACATTTGCAAATAATTTTCTATGGAAGAGAATATTGTACGGCAAGAGGTTGTGATGGTACAAAATGCTTAATGTGTAGAACTTTATATCCCAAAAGAAAAAAAAAGTTTATATGTAAAAAGCCTTAAAAATTTCATATAATTATTAAATTAAATAAATTATTATGAAAATTGCGATTACTGGAGCTTCAGGTAAAACAGGATTTAGAATAACCGAAGAAGCTGTGAAGAAAAATATAAAAGTAAAGCAGATAGTTAGGAAAAATTCAAAGCTTCCAGAAAATCTTAAAAATACCGAAACTTTTAGAATCTCATTAGATAATAAAGTTGCATTAGATAAGGCTTTAGAAAATGTGGACGCATTAATAATTGCAACTGGAGCAAGAGCTTCATTAGATTTAACTGGACCTGCAAAAGTAGATGCTCTTGGAGTATATAGACAATTACAAAGTTGTAAAAGAGTAGGAATAAAGAGAGTTATCTTAGTTAGCTCTTTGTGTACTGGTAAAATTTTTCACCCATTAAACTTATTTGGTTTAATTCTAATCTGGAAAAAAATTGGTGAAAACTTTCTAAAAAATCAAAATTTTGATTGGACCATAATAAGACCTGGAGGATTAAAAGAAATTGAAAAAATAAATGATGAGAACATAGAATACACAAAAGAAGATATACAATTTAAAGGTTCTATACCAAGAAGACTTGTAGCAAAATGTTGTATAGATTCCTTAATTAACAAACAATCATTTAATAAAATAATAGAAGTAACAAGTTCCGTTGAAAACAAAAGAATATCTTTTAAAAAGGCTATGCAAAATATTTAAAAGATGCAAAAATAAATAAAAACCATGAAAATAAACCCAAATATTGATGCATTACAGTTGATGCTTACTGATTTAAGAACAAGAAATGAACCTATCAGGCATAAAGCAGCATTTAAAGGATGTCAGCCTGAATTCCAAATTCTTGTTTCAAGATTAATAAAGCAGTTAGAGGATGAATTAAATTCTGAAAAAATTATAAATCGAAACGATTAATCTAAATATGATTATTTAAAAGACTTTAAATAATCATATTTTGCTTGCTTTGAAAGTTCTTCATAACCTCCAAAAAATACATCATCTAAAAATATTTGAGGAAAAGTATTGTGGTTACTTAAGGAGTTTACCTTTTGAAAATCCATGTCATTCTCGATTAGAATCGAATCATATGGAACAGATAAAGAATCAAGCAACCTAATGCTTCTCTTTGACCAAGGACAATTTTTAAGGATATATGCTTTTACTCGTGATTGATTATGATTTAAATTTTTATTTGGGATATCAATAGTCTTATTTTCAAAAGAAACTAATAAGATATCAGTTCCTTTCTTAACAATTGAACCTTCTTCTAAATGACCTCCAAAAACATTACATCCTTCATCTGCGAAGCTTAAATGAATATGGACATCGCCATTATTAAAATTTCCATTAAGGGATACTATTTCTAAATTACCTTCAAATTTACTTATTTCTTGGCTGCCAGGACACTGAATACAAGCTTTACTAAGATTACCTACTACACCTGAAACATAACCAAATAGATTATTTGAGAAAGAAAATTCTTTAATACAAATAATCAAATCAGAATCTGGAGATAGCTTTAAGCTATGAGGTTGCATTTAGGTATCAATAATATTTTATTAATATAAAATAAAATGATTCTTAGATAGAAAGAGTGTTTATAATCTTTAGAATTTTGTTAAAACTTAAAACACAATGTAAGTGTAAAATGTAATTTATTTATAAAAAATATTTTGTTAAACAAAAATAATAACATTAAAAAATTAATAACGAATATTCCAAATATATTAACGATATCTCGATTATTTCTTACATTTCCACTAATAATATCTCTAGAAATAAACAAAACCAATTTTGTATTTGCTTTGATTATTATTGGAGGCATAACTGATTATTTTGATGGATATTTTGCAAGAAAATTTAATCTTACAACGAGGTTTGGAGCTATTATTGACCCATTATCAGACAAAATATTTTTGTTAATACCTTTATTGTGGCTGAGTAAAATGGAAATAATCCCTTTTTGGTCATTAGCAATAATATTATTTAGAGAATTAATAATATCTGCATTAAGAACTACTAAGAAAGATGGACTACCTGCCTCTAAACTTGGAAAATATAAAACCTTCTCCTTTTTTATTGCATTAGTTATATTTTTCCAACCATTTTCAAAAGATTTATTATCTAGTTTAGGAATAACATTTTATTGGCTAGGGTTTATATTGACACTTATAACTTTTATAAATTATTTACGCGTTAAAAAGAACACTATCTGAAGTTCTATCAAATTCATTGTCCTTTTTAAATTGATAATCTTTGATAAAACTATCTTTCAAACCACTAAGTAAATCAAATTTTGGTTTCCAATTTAAATCGTTTTTAATTTTAGAAATATCAGTTTGATAATGATTTAATCTTATTGGGAATCCTTTTCTTGATTTAGGATCTAATTTTTCAAAATCAAATTTATTTAGAGAAATATCGTTTTTATTTAAACCACAAACTTCTGCACACAAATAAATTAAACCTTTAATAGTTACTCCTTTTTCTCCAGAACAGTTATATATACTATTTTTTGATTTTTCAAAATCCAAACACTTAATCATTACATCACTTAAATCAGAAACATGCCCTAACTGAGTAATCAAGGAACCATCAGCAGGAATTGGAATTGTTTTAAGATGAAATAGTCTTTCAAAAAACCAATTTTCAATTTTATTATAATTTCCAGGTCCATAAATATAAGTTGGTCTAAAACTTGTAAAAGGTATCTTTTTCTCAATTAACCAATTTTCAGTTTCAAATTTTCCTTTGTGCCTACTATTAGTATCAAGCGGAGAATCCTCGGATAAAGGTAATTCATAGTTATCTTTATAAACTCCAGCTGAACTAACATAGATATATCTAAGGAAAGAATCGTCTAAATTCTCGATAAGAAGTTTAGTTTGCTCTACTTCACGACCAGAGATATCGAAAATTACATCATATTTTTTGTTTTTTAGTTTAAGAATACATTCGATATCATTTCTATCACCTTTTATTAAATTTGTATTGTCAGGATTTGATTTATTACCCCTTGTAAAAATATCAATATCATGATTTTGATTTTGCAATTTACTCACCAAAGACTTGCCAACAAATCTTGTTCCACCCATTACAAGAATTTTCATATTCAAAAAATATTAAACTAGAGTAGTAACCTAAATTAGAACTACATAATGAATAGTACTACTAAGAAGTTATTAATGAAAAGGATAAATCGATGAAACTAATTCCAGCCATAGATTTAATGAATGGTAAATGTGTAAGACTTTTTAAAGGTGACTTTAACAAGAGAAAAGACTTCTCCAGAGAACCTTATGAGCAAGCAAAATACTGGGAGAATGAGGGCGCAAAATGTATTCATATCGTTGATTTGGATGCTGCTAAGACCGGTATTCCAACAAATGATCAATCAATACAAAAGATTGTCAAATCAGTCAATATTCCTATTCAAATTGGAGGAGGTATAAGATCATTAGAAAGGATTGAACAATTATTTTCTTACGGTGTTGATAAGGTTATAATGGGAACTTCCGCTATAGAAAATAAAGAACTAGTTAAAAGTTTATCAACCAAATTCCCAAGAAGAATTATTATTGGAATTGATGCAAAGGAGGGAAAAGTAAGTACCAGAGGATGGCTAAAACAATCAGATGTACTAGCCACAGAATTAGTAAAGGAATTTTCCTCTTTTAAAATTTCTAGTTTTATTGTCACGGATATCAATACAGATGGAACCCTAGAAGGGACGAATGAAGTTTTTATAAAAAAGATTCTTGAAATTACTGATATTCCTGTTATTGCTTCAGGAGGGGTAGGTTCAATTTCTGACTTATTATCATTAACTAAATTTGAACATTCTGGACTATATGGAGTAATAGTTGGAAAAGCTCTTTATGAAAATAAATTTAAGATCTGTGAAGCAAACAACATATTATCTCCAGATAGAATAAATGATATTCCAGTTAATAAAGACTATTACGCTTAAAAACTAAAATTTATTTATACAGTACTGGTTTTTACCAGATTTATTAGTTAATTTTAAATAAGAGGTAAGCTTTTATCATTGGAATTAATTACGAAAAAATCAATCCTAATTATTGCTCCAAGCTTAATTGCAGAATCCTTATCACTAAAGCTAACTTCATTAGATACTAATTTAAACATCACACTAAACAGTGGCAGTAAAAATTTAAATCCAGATTTAATAATATGGAATATTCTAAATTACCAATCAGAAGACCTAATAAGATTGGAACTATTAAAATTAAAAGAAAGATGGGATGAATCAAAAATTCTTGTAATTTTTTCAGGTGAGCTAATAAATAAAACAAAAATAACCCCCTCTTTAAATAGCGAAGGTTTACTTTTAAATCCCAGTGCAGAAAAAGTTCTTGAATCTATTAATACCATTACAGAGGGCGGTAGAGTATTTGACCTAGAAATAAATCCCTCTGTCAAAATTAAGAAAGAAAAAGAACTTACTTTTAATCAAAAATTATTATCATCTGGTCTCAAACAAATTGATACTGAGATAAACTATATTTTTAAATATGTAAATTCTGACTCTACCCCCGAATTTTATAAGTTCATTTTAAAAGGAAGATTAAGAGAGCTTATTACTGCTAAATCCTTTCTAATATTTTTGTGGGGAAATTCATTAGACCTTTATTCTGAAGCTATTTACACTGAGGACAAAATTAATATAGAAAATAAAGATACTAATACTATCTTTATAAAAAATAAAAATACATTTGAAATTTGGGATTTAATTCTTGAACGTCTTACCAAGAGATATAACTCGACCAATTTAGATGTTGACTTTAATAATTCCTCTATCATTTTGTCTGGAATAAAAAAGGAGTTTATTTCTCGTCTTATATGTAAAATGCTTGATGAACTTGATAATTTAATAAAAAATATAAAAGAAAACTATAAAGAAAAAGACTACAAAGAGGATTTTAATTCACTTATTGAAGAACTCAGGCTTAATACTATTTCAAATATAACTGAAAGTTATTTCAGAGTTAAAAAAAATGGCGAGTCAATCTCAATAAATGAATATATTTATAAAGAGGTAACCTGCAACGAAATAGATAGAGAATCTCATGAATCAATAATGTTTATCGATCCAATAATTAAAAATGAGCCGATAGATTATGATGGCAAACTATTGCCTTTATATGAAACAGAATCATTTATTGTTCTTGAAAATATTATATCTAATTGGATAATAAGAAACTGCAATTTATTAGCTTCTGAAGTATTTAATATTTGTTCAAGCTGGCCAGAATTAAGAACTATACTTATAAATCCTCAACTGCAATCTACAAGGTCCTTTGAAAGATTTAGAAATAATATTAATAACTACAATAGGTGGCATGAAAATATCTATATGCCTATCTATTTATATGAAAGTAAACGTGAATATATTGATATTATTGATTCTAAATTTACTAGATACTATAAAAATGAGAATAGAGAAAAAGAACTAGAAAATTTAGAATGGTTTCAAAAACAAGTTACTTTATTAGTAGAAATTAGAGATGCAATAGCTCCACAATTAGAAATTGCTGTAAAATATATTGGTAATCTTTTCGTAAATTTCCTAACAAAAGTAGTTGGAAAAGCTATTGGTTTAGTTGGGAAAGGAATCTTACAAGGTTTAGGTAGATCTAGTACTAAATAAATTCCCAACCTTAATGAAGCTATTTCAATTAATACTTATCTTATTAATACTTTGTACTTCTTATCCCGCCAATGCTAGTAGAGATACTAATAGTTATGACGGAAACATTTTTCCAATATATGCAGGAAATGGAGCAATAGTTCCTCCTCAAACCACTCTTGAAGAATCATTAAAAAATCAAAGGGTCTCAGTTTTGTTTTTTTATCTTGATGATAGCTCCGATAGTAAAGCCATGGCTCCAGTAATTTCTGGTTTAGATCTTATATGGAGAAACAATATTGACTTGATAGCTCTTACAACAGATGATTTACAAAGCGATAAATCAAAATCAAAATCAAATCAACCTAATTACTATTGGAATGGTTTAATACCTCAGACTATAATTTTGGATAGCAAGGGGGAAGTTAGATTTGATATGAATGGGATGGTAAATATTGATGATTTAAACAAAATTATTGGTGAATTAAAAGGAATTGATATAAGTGATTCTACTTTCTCAGTTAAAAGCTTTAACGAATATAACAGTATAATCTCAGAAAAAAAATGATTACTAATGCGTTTTTAAAATAACAATTTCATGCTAATTCTAAATATAATTTTCATCTTTATATTTTTATTAATTTGTTCAGATTTATGTATTAATTACTTCCCTAAAACAAATTTAGTTTTAGTACCTATAGATTATAAATCTAGAGAAGAGAATAATATTATCGAAGTGGTTATAGATTTAAAAATAATCAATAAAAGTAACTCTAAAGAAACAATGGTTTCTAATCTTAATCTAGATGTTGATTTTTTTAGAGGGAAAAATAATCAATATCTTAAAGATTTAGATTATGAGGAAAGTATTTATATTTATACTGAATCTACTAAAAAAAACATAAATAATTATTGGCCAACAACAATTATACAAGCGAAATCAGAAGTTTTTATACAAGTAATTTTAAAATTTAAGAATAGCGACTTAAAAAACAAGATCAAATATCTTTGGTTAAAAGTTTTTTGGGAAAATTACGGTCATTTTGGAATAACTAAAAAACAAGATGGTTTATTAGTGAATTTAAATCGTCATAATAAAAAAGAATTAATTGAAATCCCTTTAAAACTTGGTTATAAAGCTATAGCTGTTAAAACTGATTTGTTTGGCTCATTTGATAATCCAATTGAAACTGTTATGGATTACTGCAACAATGTCACAAGAGAGAAAGATATTTTAACTATAGGTGAAACACCACTAGCAATTATGCAAGGAAGATATGTTGCACCTCAAAATTTAGAATACAATATTTTTTCAAAAATATTATGTTATTTTTTTCATCCCACAAGTAGCCTTGCCACCGCTTGTGGTATGCAATTACTTATCGATAAAATAGGAGTTACGAGGATAACCTTTTCATTAATTTTAGGTTTTTTATTTAAATGTATTGGGATAAAAGGGGTATTTTATAGATTAACTGGTTTTGAATCCTCACTAATTGATGACATAAGTGGAACAGTTGTTCCATATGATAAAAGCATAGTTATGGGTCCAATAAATACGAAATTGTTTTGTGATAAGTTATCAAAACAGCTTGAAGTAGAAGTAGCAGTAGTTGATGTAAATGATCTTGGTGGTGTAAAAATATTAGCCAGTTCAAATAATTCAATAAATAATATACTCAAAGAAATCCTAAAGGTTAATCCCGCAGGCAATTCTGACGAAAAAACACCTATAGTATTAATAAGGAATAATAACTAAATGAAAAAAGATTCAAATCATATTTTGAATTCTAATAAGGATAGAAAAGTTACCTTTGAGGAGCTTCATATTCGTCATTTAAATCTATTAATGGATTTTAGAAGTGAGAAGTTAAATAATTGGTTTTTAAAAATGGCAATTATAAACACTTTTGAAGACTTAAAAATTTTTTTAAAAAATTTAAAAAAAAATAAGCATAAATGTATTATTGCAATAGAAGAAAAAAAAATTGTAGGTTATTTGAATATATTTCCTTTAAACTTCAAGGGTTCTTGTTTAAGGATATCGAAGCCTAATTTAACAACTATAAAGTCTTCTATAACTGAAAAAGAATTGATACTAGGATTGATAAAGAAATCAATTTCTATTACAGATATAAAAACTGCAAGCTGGGTAATTAATTCTGATATAGACAATAATCACCTTATTTCAAGTGCGAGAGAATTAGGGTTCCAACCATTACAAAAGGTGAAACTGTGGAGTAAAAATAATATTAATAAGTCCATTAAAAATAAAAATGAAAATTATTATTTTATTGATGAATTTCAAGAAATAACCAAATTAAATTTAGTAAATGTACTTAATTTTATTCGGTCAAATCAATCTCCATTAATAAGGACGATATTGGATCTTGATCAAAAAGATATTTCCAATAGAAATGATTCAAATAGCGGGACAATAATCCACAACAATGCTGTGATATGTACAATTTTAAAAGATATAAATTTTCAAGATAATAAAATTTATACATTAACGATTGGTAAAAGTTGGGATGTTAGATTAAGTCCCATTTTAAAAAATATTCTGAATAAATTTTTTGAAAAATCTCCTTATTCTATAATTAAGACTTATGAAGAAAATACTGAATTAAATACATATTTAGAGAATTCTGGTTTTAGAGATAATTACCAAGAAATCATCCTTGTTAGAAATACTATTGTTAGAAACGAATCTAAGCAGACTAATAAAATAAACCAATCATTAGAATCAATTTTTGAAAAATTAAATCCACAAGGTAACGCTTACCCGTCCCCATTTCCTTTGAAGTCTAAGTGAAATATTGCAAGCCCAAATCTAAGTCAATATTAAGTTTAGATGTTGGGCTAAAAAGAATAGGATTAGCATATTGTGATTCACTATTTATTACAGTAAATATTCTTCCAGCAGTAAAGAGAGAAAGAAACTATGACGAATTAAATACTATTAAAAACCACATAAGTAGGCATAATTTAACTGGTTTTATAGTTGGGTTACCTCTTGATGATGCAGGGAATATGACATCTCAAGCTATTGATTGCAAAACTTATGGTGAATTTCTTTTTAATGAATTAAAACTTCCTTTTTCTTTCGTCAATGAACATAGCTCAACGTGGGAATCAACAAATAGATTTGGTGTAAAGAAAGATAAATCTGGACTTATTGATAGCTTATCTGCCAAAATAATTCTTGAGCAATGGATTCAGGAAGGTCCTGAGTTAAAAGAATTAGTGGGTAATAAACAAATATAATATTAATATAAATCTATATAAGTTAAATCAAAAATGAACGATCATAACTCCAAAGGTAATTATGAGGCAAAGACACTTATTTTAAATGATTCAAATGGAAATGAACTATTTTGTTATCTTGAACAAATAGTAAAGGTTGAAGAAAAAGAATATGCATTACTAACACCCGTAGATACACCAGTCAGTTTATTCAAAATTAATGAAAAGGATGAGCCAGAATTAATTGAAAAAATTGAGAAAAACGAGCAAATCTTAAAGAATGCTGATGCAGTTCTACAAGAACATGATCTAAAACTTATAAGATCCGCAGTTACATTAACTGTATCTGGTGAACTCGAAGAGCCAATTTATGATGAGTTAGAAGATGATGATATAGAGGAGGAAAGTGAAACATACGAATTACTTGTGAGTTTTAATTTATTGGAACAAGAATATGGATTATATATTCCTCTAGATCCTTTTTTTATCGTGGGAAAACTTATAGATCAAGGGGCATTATTAATTGAGGATGATGAATTTGATAAAGTTCAACCCTTAATAGAATCTGAGTTAGAAAAGAGTAGTTTTTAAAATAATGAGTTCTCTTGTAAATGTCTATTGGGACTCTAAATTACCTATATATGAAATATCCCATCTAAAACTACAAAATAAAGGAATTAAAAGCTTATTAATAGATGTTGATGGGACATTATTAAGTCGCCAATCAAATATAGTTCCAATAAATGTAAAAAATTGGATAAAAGAATCAAAAAAATTATTCTCTTTGTACTTAATTAGTAATAATCCATCTAATGAACGAATTAGAAAGATTGCTAAGGAATTAGATATCAGATATAAATCAAACGCTCTGAAACCAAGGAAAAAAATTACTTTGGATGCAATTTCAGAAATGAATGAGGACTCAAAAAATATTGCAATAATTGGAGATAGAATTTTTACAGATATTATCGTGGGAAATAGATGTAATATTCAGACAATATTAGTTAAAAGATTAAGCAAAAATGGATTACCAATAAACATAAATTTAACATTAATCCTAGAAAAAATGATTTCTAATTTCTTAAAATGAAAAAATGGGTCGTAAAAATTGGTACTAGTATTCTCAGAGGAAATGAGGATCAATCTACAGAACAAGTAATAGAAAGTTTATGTAAATCTCTAACAAGTTTTATTTTAAAAGGCAATAAAGTCATTCTCGTAACAAGTGGTGCGGTTGGATTAGGATGTAAAAAATTAAATTTGAATACAAGACCAAAGGAACTCAGTGCACTTCAAGCTGTAGCTGCAGTGGGACAAGTTAATTTAATGACTTTATATGAAAAGACAATGAAAAAGCTAGGTCATAATATAGCTCAAATACTAATAACAAAAACTGATTTTGATTCACGAGAATCCTTCAATAATGCTTCAAAAACATTTCAAAAGTTAATTGATCTGAATGTCATACCTATAGTCAACGAGAATGATTCTATTGCCAATGAAGAGCTTAAATATGGAGACAATGATACTCTTTCTGCTTTAGTTGCTTTAGCCATAAATGCCAATAAGCTGATTTTATTAACTGATATAGAAAATTTATATTCAAAAGACCCAAGAAATAATGAAGATGCTCATCCAATAAAAGAAGTTAATAGTAAGCAATTGAAAATTATAAAAGATAAAAACATCCAAAATTATAATAACGAATGGGGGACAGGTGGTATTACAACAAAATTAATTGCTGCTGAAATAGCAACAAAAGGAGGAGTAGAAGTTCAATTAGCCGATGGCAGAAATGAGAATAATTTATTAAATATTTTCAATGAAAAAAAAATAGGGACAATATTTCATCCTGTTGATAAACCAGTAGGTAATAAAAAAAGTTGGTTATCTCATGCTATTAAAACAGTTGGACAAATAACATTAGATGAAGGTGCTTGTCTGGCAATTGAGCAAAAAGGTGCCTCTCTTCTAGTTGTAGGAGTTAAAGAGGTAGAGGGAGATTTTACTGTTAATCAGGCTGTTAGAATTGTAAATACTAATAAGAAAGAAGTTGCAAAAGGTATAACATCAATGAGTAGTGATTCTCTAAAAAGAATCTTAAATAAAAAAGAAAACATTAATTCATCAATGATCGTTATTCATAGGGATGTTCTTGCTCTTACCTAAAAAAAAATCGAAAAATGTTATTAAGTAAATTAGTTGATCTCATAAAAAGTGGAGAATCAAAATTTATCAAAGCAAACATATTCGAAAATATAGATATAGAAAATGCTGCTTCTTTAGATATTGCATTAAAAAATCAAATATCCTTTTTAGAAGAAAATAATATATTGAAAGATAATTTAGGAAAAACTTCTGCTTCAGCAATTATTACATCTAATAATAATGAAATATTAGGTTTACTAGAATCACTAAATATTTCAAATATAGTTGTAGAGAATCCAAGAATAGCATTTGCGGAAGTATTAAATTTTCTATATGAAGAAATTAATTTCAACCCAGGTATTGACGATTCAGCTGTTATCAAAAGTTCTGCAAAAGTAGGGGAAAATTGTTATGTAGGACCTAATGTTTATATTGGCGAAAATTCAATAATTGGCGACAATAACAAAATTTTTCCTGGTACAACTATTTTAGGAAACGTAAGATTAGGAAATAATAATTTAATTCATCCGAATTGTGTAATTTATGAAAACACAAGCATTGAAAATAATTGTGTAATAAATTCAAATACTGTCATAGGTTCTGAAGGATTTGGTTTTATTCCCCAAGATGGTAAGTGGATTAAAATGCCTCAAAAAGGTTGTGTAATAATAAAGAGCTTTGTTGAAATTGGGACAAACTGTTGTATTGATAGGCCATCTGTTGGTAATACATTTATAGATGAAGGAACTAAGATGGATAACTTAGTTCAAATAGGTCATGGAGTTAAAATAGGAAAAAATTGTGCATTTGCTGCTCAAGTTGGAATAGCAGGAGGAGCTGTGATTGGAAATAGCGTAATCCTAGCTGGACAAGTAGGAGTTAATAACAGAGTGAAAGTTGGGAATAATGTCATAGCTAGTTCAAAATGTGGGATACATTGTGATATTGAAGATGGAGAAGTTGTTAGCGGCTTCCCAGCTATGAAAAATAAATCTTGGTTAAGGAGTTCAAGTGTTTTTAAAAAACTACCTGAATTAGCAAAAAAGCTTAGACAACTAGACAAGAAATAAATTATTCTTTTAATAAATTAAAAACTAAATGAAAAGATATAAAGTTGTTCTCCTTTCTGGAGATGGTATAGGCCCAGAAATATCAGAAATTTCAATAACCATATTAAAAAAACTGTCTAAGAAGTATGGTTTTAATCTTGATATTGAGGAAGAATATTTTGGTGGTATAGCTTACGAGAAACATAATGATCCAGCGCCAAAAGAGACATTAGATCAATGTAAAGCTAGTGATGCGGTACTTTTGGCTTGTGTAGGTGATGTGAAATACGATACTTTACCAAGAGAATTAAGACCAGAAAGTGGTCTACTTAAATTAAGAGAAGCATTAAATTTATTCGCTAATATAAGACCTGTAAAGATAAGAAAATCCTTACTGGATTCAAGTTCTTTAAAAAAAGAAATTATTGAAAATGTAGATTTAATTGTAGTAAGAGAGCTAATAGGTGGAATCTATTTTGGACAGCCTAGAGGAGAAATCACGAACACTAAAATTAAAAAAGCGTTCAATACAATGGTTTATGATTCAAATGAAATAGAAAGAATTGCAGAAGTTGCAATCAAGATAGCAAATCAAAGAAGTAAAAAAATATGTTCGGTAGATAAATCAAACGTTTTAGAAGTAAGCCAATTATGGAGAGATACAGTTTCACTAGTCGCGTCAAAAGAAAACGATTTAGCTTTAAGTAATATGTATGTTGATAATGCCGCCATGCAACTCGTTAAGGATCCAGGCCAATTTGATGTAATTTTAACTAGCAATTTATTCGGAGATATTTTAAGTGACCTAGCCGCAATGATAACTGGCTCGATTGGAATGCTTCCATCAGCATCATTAAGCAATTCAGGACCTGGAGTCTTTGAACCTGTTCATGGTTCCGCTCCTGATATAGCTGGGAAAAATATAGCTAATCCTATAGCAATGGCTTTGTCTACTTCAATGATGCTTAAAATTGGTCTAAATGAGATAGAAGCAGCTGATGATATTGAAAGAGCAATTGATAATGTTTTATCGAAAGGATATAGAACTTCAGATTTAGATAATGGTAATTGCCAAGTTCTTTCTTGTAGTGAAATTGGAGAAAAAATAATCCAAGAAATTTGAATAAAAAATTAATAAATTAAAAAATATCTTTAACTTGAACAAAAAGTTGGCATATGACCTGTCAGAATCAATAGATATTGTTTTAATTAAATGTCTAAACGTCATCCAGTAGTTGCTGTAACAGGATCATCAGGTGCAGGAACAAGTACAGTAAAAAGAGCATTTGAGCATATTTTTGCAAGAGAAGATATAGTTCCAGCTGTTGTGGAAGGAGATAGTTATCACAGATTTGAGAGAATGCCTATGAAAAAAGCAATGGCAGAAGCACTCTCAAAAGGGGAGAATTTTTCTCACTTCGGGCCAGAAGCAAATCTTTTTGACAAATTAGAAGAACTTTTTAAAATTTATGGTGAATCAGGTGGAGGTAAAAAAAGATATTATCTTCACAGCACTGAAGAAGCACAGGAACATAATGCAAGACTTGGAACATCATTAGAACCAGGTCAATTCACCCCCTGGGAAGATATTCCAAATGGAACAGATGTTCTTTTCTACGAAGGTTTACATGGTGGTGTTGAGGGAGAAGGATACAATGTTTCCTCCTATGCAGACTTACTTGTTGGTGTTGTACCTATTACAAACTTAGAGTGGATACAAAAAATACATCGGGATAATGCTGAAAGAGGTTATTCAGCAGAAACCATAGTTGATACTATTTTGAGAAGAATGCCAGACTACATAAATCATATTTGTCCACAATTTAGTAAAACGGATATCAATTTCCAGAGAATACCTACTATTGATACATCGAATCCTTTTATATGCAGAAACATTCCTACACCAGATGAAAGTTTTGTAATAATACATTTCAGAAAAGGGGCAAGAGAAAAATGGGG
The DNA here is from genome assembly GCA_902526435.1 of uncultured Prochlorococcus sp. Taxonomy (GTDB): domain Bacteria; phylum Cyanobacteriota; class Cyanobacteriia; order PCC-6307; family Cyanobiaceae; genus Prochlorococcus_A. The sequence continues at coordinate 46,595 of CABZLA010000006.1, forward strand.
GATTGACTTTCAATATCTTTTGGGAATGATTCATGATTCATTCATGTCAAGCCCAACGAGCATAGTTGTTAATGGAGGGAAAATGGGTTTTGCCATGGAATTGATCCTCACTCCAATAATCCATAAAATGATTGAAGAAAAAAAACATTCGTAGATAGTTTTAGTTCCTTTTACTTAAGCCTTCAAAATAATCTTAATTTTTGAAGGCATAAATTCATGAAAATAAACTTATAATGGTAATTGAAAAATTTAACTAATAAGGAATTTCAAATATTTATATATCTTCCTTGATAAAAGGGCCTTATTTAGACTTAAATAGAAAAAAACAGAGAATATTGTGTCTTTAATCGACTGGTTTGCCGCAAGGAGAAAAGATCAATTTGTTGGGAAGGTATCTCAAGATCCTGAGGAAAGTGATGGTCTTTGGGTTAAATGTTCAGAATGTGGGCAAGTTGCTTATAGAAAAGATTTAATTTCAAATTTTAATGTGTGCAGTAATTGTAGCCATCATAATAGGATTAATAGCGATGAAAGAATAAATATAATCGCTGATAAAGATTCATTTAAAGAGTTTGATGAATCATTAAGTCCCACTGACCCATTAAAATTTAAGGATAGGAGATCTTATTCAGAACGAATAAAGGAGAGTCAACAGGGTACTGGTCTCAAAGATGGAGTAATAACTGGTTTATGCTCCGTTAATTCAATGCCTTTGGCCTTAGCAGTAATGGATTTTAGATTTATGGGAGGATCAATGGGATCCGTAGTAGGAGAAAAGATTACGAGAATTATTGAAACAGCAACAATTAAAAACTATCCAATTTTAATTGTTTGTGCCTCTGGTGGAGCAAGAATGCAAGAAGGAATGTTAAGCCTTATGCAAATGGCAAAAATATCAGGCGCACTAAAAAAACATAGAGCTAAAAATCTTCTTTACATGCCTTTATTAACTCATCCAACTACAGGTGGAGTTACTGCTAGTTTTGCGATGTTAGGAGATCTAATATTGGCGGAGCCAAAAGCTCTTATTGGATTTGCAGGGAGAAGAGTAATAGAACAAACTTTAAGAGAAAAATTACCTGATAATTTTCAAACAGCAGAATATCTTTTAGAACATGGATTCGTTGATGTAATCGTAAATAGGAAGGAACTTAAAAGTACTTTGACAAAACTTTTAAAAGTCCATGGTGTAAAAGAGCTGGTTCAAACAAATTAAAAAGATGAAAATTATTTTTAAATTTTTTTCTTTATGTTTTACCTTTTTAATTCTAATTTTAAATAACTCTGAATTTGCATATGCTGTTAGTAATGTTGATTGGTTACTTTTAAAAGAAAATAATGATGGTAAGGAATGGATTGATATGGGAAGCATTAAGGAAACAAATGCTGGAGAAATAACAGTTTTAACAAAGTTCCTTAAAAATCCTAAAGAACCAAGTGATAAAGAAGAATTATCTCTTTATGTTATGAGAATTAATTGTAATGATAAAACTTTTAAAGATACTTCAATTAATGGGATCCCACAGTTCCGTTCAAAGTGGCAAACTTCAAATAATGATGAGCTTATTGATGTTGTTATTGAAAAAGGTTGTTCTGAAAAAATAGATTAATGACTAACATTAATATTTCACGAAAATTAAGAATCGCAATTGCTGGCTTAGGATTTGGAAAAAAAATTCATTTGGAAGCTTTAAAAGAATCAGATTACTTAATTCCAACTGCAATTTATCACTATAAAAAAGAAAAAGGACCATCATTAGAGAAAGAAACCGGTTTAAATTTTTACCATGATTGGGAAAAATTAGTTAAATCTAAAGATATCGACGGTATAATAATTGCTACATCTCCTGAATCAAGATTTAAATTAGCAAAGGAAGCACTACAAAATAATAAACATCTCTTATTAGAAAAACCTGTTGCCTTAACATCCGAAGAAATTGAAGAACTCCAAAGGATATCCTTAATTAATAATTTGAGTGTTTGCGTAGATTTTGAATATAGAGCAGTGCCTCTTTTTCTACAAACAAAGAAAATAATTGATGAAAATATTTTAGGTAAAATTTATTTAATTAAGCTTGATTGGTTAATGGGGAGTAGATCTGATCCCAAGAGAGCATGGAACTGGTATTCATTAAAAGAAAAAGGGGGAGGAGTAATTGGAGCTTTGGGAACTCATGCATTCGACATGTTGAACTGGTTTTTTGGAGAATCGATAAAGGTATCTGGAAAATTATCAACATCAATCAAAGAAAGATCTTTGCCTAATTCCTCCAAGATATTGGAAGTAACAAGTGAAGATATTTGTATAGCTAACCTTGAAATAACGAATTACGATAGCGCTCTTGTACCATGTCAGGTTTCATTATCCTCGATTTCAAAAAATGGAAGAGGATTTAGTTTGGAAGTGTACGGAAGTAAAGGGTCACTTTTCCTTAAGAGTGAGAACCAAAAAGATTACGTTCATGGTTTTAATTTAAAAATTTCAAACAAAGAGGATAAAACATATAATTTGCCTGCTGATACTATCTACAATTTTGAAAAAACCTGGTCCGATGGAAGAATTGCACCTGTTAAGAGAATTCACAATTTATGGGCTGAGAGTATCAATAATCAAACACCCGTAATCCCTGGATTGTCTGAGGGACTTACTAGTCAAAGAGTTTGTGAAGCAATAAGAAGATCCTCTGAGAGTGGTATTTCTATAAAGATTTAGCTTATTACATTGCTGAGTAACAATTATTACTCGATAAAGTATTGAATTGATTTTATTTTTTCTTCATATTCTGGAAAAATCAACTGAACTGAATTCTTAAAGAATGGCATTAAATTACTACAAAAAAGAGCTTAAAGAAAATGCTCAACATTTAGCTTCCAAAGGTAAAGGAATATTAGCCGTAGATGAATCAACTAAAACAGTAGGAAAACGATTAGCAGGTATTGGAGTAGAAAACACTGAAGAGAATAGAAAAGCTTATAGAGGAATGCTTTTTACCACGGAAGGTCTTGGTAAATACATAAGTGGCGCAATTTTGTTTGAAGAAACACTTTTTCAGAACCATCAGGATGGGGAATCAATGGTGCAAAAGCTTAATGAGTTAGGAATCATACCAGGTATTAAAGTTGATAAAGGTTTAAATCCACTTCCAGGTGGTGGAGAGGTAGAAACATTTTGTTCTGGTCTAGATGGATTAGTTGAAAGAGCAGCACAATACTACGAGCAAGGAGCAAGATTCGCAAAATGGAGGGCAGTTTTACAAATAACAGAAGATGGTTGCCCATCAAAATTATCTATACAAGAAAACGCTTGGGGATTAGCAAGATATGCTAGATCAGTTCAGGAATCAGGATTAGTACCAATAATTGAACCAGAAATTTTAATGGATGGTGATCATACTATTGAGAAAACTGCCGAAGTTCAAGAAGAAGTTATTAAGCAGGTATACATAGCTTGTCAGGCTAATGGAGTTTTCCTTGAAGGAACACTCTTGAAACCTTCAATGACTGTTAATGGGGCTGAGTGCCCAACAAAAGCTGATCCTATGAAGGTCGCTGAAATGACAATAAGAACAATGGAAAGATGCGTACCCGCATCAGTTCCTGGAATTGTTTTTCTGTCTGGAGGTTTAAGCGAAGAAGCTGCTTCAGTTTATTTAAATAACATGAATACTCTTTATAGAAAAGCTTTATGGAACGTTTCATTCTCCTATGGACGAGCTTTACAGCATTCATGTTTAAAGGCATGGAAAGGAAGCGAAACAGAAGCCGGGCAAAAAGCTTTAATTGCTAGAGCTCAGGCTAACTCTGAAGCTTCAAAAGGTTCATATGTAGCAGGATCTCAACCATCATCTGATGAGCAATTATTTGTTGCTGGCTATACTTACTAAAAAAAGAAAATATACACTTAGGTATTTAAATAGTTTCATATTTTTAGTGATTTGTATATCTAATGACGTGACATTTGATACCTCTATATATTAAACTCTCGGAACATATTGCTTAGTTTTTCTTAAGCATCTAATTAATTTTTAATTATGGCCCTCGTTCCACTGAGACTACTTTTAGATCACGCAGCCGAGAATGGTTACGGAATACCAGCTTTTAACGTAAATAATCTTGAACAAGTTCAAGCAATTATGGAGGCTGCTTACGAAACTGATAGCCCTGTAATTCTTCAAGCTTCAAGAGGAGCAAGAAATTATGCTGGAGAAATTTTCCTTCGTCACTTGATCCTTGCCGCAACAGAAACTTATCCAAATATTCCAGTTGTAATGCATCAAGATCATGGTAATGAGCCATCAACTTGTTATTCAGCAGCTATTAATGGTTTTACATCAGTAATGATGGACGGATCTTTAGAGGCAGATGCAAAAACACCCGCAAGTTATGAATATAATGTCGCAGTAACAAAAAAGGTAGTAGATTTCGCTCATTCAGTGGGGGTTAGTGTTGAGGGTGAATTAGGTTGCTTAGGATCTTTAGAGACAGGGAAAGGTGAAGCTGAAGATGGTCATGGATTTGAAGGTGAACTTTCAACAGATATGCTTTTAACTGATCCTGAAGAAGCTGCAGACTTTGTAGCGAAAACTAAAGTTGATGCTTTAGCTATAGCAATAGGAACAAGTCATGGGGCATATAAATTCACAAGAAAGCCAACAGGAGAGGTTCTTGCTATAAGCAGAATTGCTGAGATCCATAAAGCCCTACCAAATACTCATCTTGTAATGCATGGGTCAAGTTCAGTTCCTCAAGAATGGTTAGATATCATAAATAAATATGGTGGAGAAATTCCACAGACATACGGTGTACCTGTAGAAGAAATTCAAGAGGGAATAAGAAACGGGGTAAGGAAAGTAAATATTGATACTGATAATAGACTTGCATTTACAGCAGCAGTTAGAGAAGCTGCTTTTGCTGACACAGCCAACTTCGACCCAAGACATTTCAATAAACCTGCCAGAAAATACATGAAGCAAGTTTGTCTAGATAGATATAAGCAATTCTGGTGCGAAGGTCAGGCAAGTAAGATCAAACAAAGCAGCACAAATTATTACGCTGATCTTTATGCCAAAGGAAACTTAGATCCAAAAGTGAAAGCAGCAGTTTAATATTTAAGCATAGATAAAAAAAAAAAAGACCTCAATATTCAAGGTCTTTTTTATATTGGGTAATTAAAGACTTCAAGGTATAAAGACCATCTATTCCGCCAATAGATTCATCACAAGCTCTTTCAGGATGAGGCATTAATCCTAAAACATTTCCTTTTTCATTAGTTATACCTGCTATGTCAGAGGTAGAACCATTAGGATTAGTTTTGTATTTCAATGCAATTAAATCATTATCAGTAAGTTTTTTAAGTGTATCTTCATCGCAATGATAACGACCTTCTCCATGAGCTATTGGTAATTTTATATTTTGTTTTTCGTTTAACTTTTGAAACCAACCGCCTTTCGAAGTGATCACATTCAACTCAACATCATCACAAATGAAATTGAGATTTTTATTAGCAACAAGTGCTCCGGGAAGAAAACCTGATTCAGTTAAAATCTGAAAACCATTACATATGCCTAATACTCGTCTTCCGCTTTTAACAAAGTCATGTAAAGAATTTATTAATGGAGAGAATCTTGCTATTGCTCCACATCTTAAATAGTCACCATAACTAAATCCTCCTGGCAAAACAATTGAATCAACATCATTCAAATCAGATGATTCATGCCATAAGAATTTTGTTTTAATGTCTAAACAACCTTCTAAAGCCCAGGAAACATCACGATCACAATTAGAACCAGGGAAAACGACAATACCAACAGTAAAACTAGCCATTTATAATTTATTTATTGAATACTCATAGTCTTCAATGACTGTA
>CABZLA010000007.1 GCA_902526435.1 uncultured Prochlorococcus sp.
CTCGATGAAATAATTGTATTTAGACAATTATCTAAAAATGAAGTTAAAGAAATTGCAGAAATAATGTTAAAAGAAGTTTTTTCTCGATTAAACGAGAAGGGTATAAAATTAAATGTTACTGATGCATTTAAAGAGAGGCTTGTCGAAGAAGGATATAATCCCTCTTACGGAGCAAGGCCTTTAAGAAGAGCGGTAATGCGTTTATTAGAGGATAGTTTAGCTGAAGAAGTTTTATCAGGTAGAATTAAAGATGGAGATAAAGCTTTAGTTGATATAGACGAGAATAAGAAAGTTATAGTGAATATTTCTACAGAAGAATCTTCTCAAGAATTGGCAGGGGCTAATTTCTAGACAGTTTCTCTGATATGCAATTAATATCTCCAGAAAAAATATTTAGGGGAAATAATGCTTGGGAAAAATCTCTGACACATATAAAAAAAATTTCTAAGCGTCCCTTGCTTTTAGGTAGAAGTTTATCAACAAAAAACATAAGGCATCAAATTTATAAAGATTTGCAAAATCATCACTTTCATATAAATACATCAAACTTACAATTTGATTGTTGTTATGAAGATCTTGAAAGAATAGAAAGTTTCATAATAAAAAATAATTGTGATTCAATTATTGCTATTGGCGGAGGCAAAGTTTTAGACGCAGGAAAATTTTTAGCAGACTCTCTATCGATTCCAGCTATTACTATCCCTTTAAGTGCCTCTACTTGTGCAGGCTGGACTGCATTATCAAATATTTACTCAAAAGATGGGCAATTTATTAAGGATATTGAGTTGAAATCTTGTCCTCACATATTGGTACTTGATCACGGATTTATTAAGACAGCCCCCAGGAGGACAATTGCTAGTGGAATAGCTGATGCATTAGCTAAATGGTACGAATCTTCTTTAACTAGTTCAAAAGTTGAAGATGGACTTGTTCAGCAAGCAATTCAAATATCAAGAGTATTAAGAGACCAATTACTTATAAATGGAGAAAGTGCTTATAAGATTCAGTCAGTCCAAAATGTTGCTTGGTGTAATGTTGTAGAAGGATGTGCACTTACTGCTGGATTGATTGGAGGAATTGGTGGGGAAAAGTGTAGAACTGCAGCAGCTCATGCTATTCATAATGCTATTACTCAGATAATTTCAAGTCATAAGCCTTTACATGGCGAAATTGTTGGAGTTGGAATATTATTGCAACTAAGATTAGAAGAAACTAAAAATAATAATAAATTAGCTAATCAATCTATTAAACAGTTGCTGGAATTAATGAGAAAGTTGAATTTACCAACTACTATCGCGGATTTAGGAATAAATGTTTTTGAAAATAACAATTTACAAAAAATTGCTGAATTTACATGCAGGGATAAATCAGAGATTCATTTTCTGCCTTTTGAAATCAATCAGCAAGATATAATTGAAATTATTACAAAATTTGAAAAACAAAAAATTAAAACAGTATAAATACTTTGAATAAGAATATTTATAATGATACTAATAAATTAAATATTGATTATTTTGAAAAAGCCAAAATCTCTATTCAGGATCCATTAGGATTTAATATATCTAACGACGTTAATTGGATAAAGCTTAACGAAAAATGGAATTTTTCTGAATTTCCAGTCGTTATTGGAGGAACTGGGCAACCAATCCTTTTCTTGCATGGATTTGATAGTAGTTTTCTTGAATTTAGGAGAATTTATCCATTTTTAAAAAAAAAATTCCAATTAATAATTCCTGATTTATTAGGATTTGGATTTACTCCGAGGAATGCTTCCAATGAATATAGTCCTCGTAAAATAATTTCTAATCTTCTTGATATTATTAATACTCTTAAATTAAAAAATAAGTTAATGGTTGTAGGAGCTTCAATGGGAGGATCCGTAGCGATAAGCTTGTCGAAGGAAATCCCAGAGCTTATTGATAAGATAATTCTGTTATCTCCAGCGGGTTTGTTTGGAGAATCCAAAAATATTCCCTTCCCATTAAACCAGATTGGGGCGTCTTTTTTAGGATTATCTCAAGTAAGAAAGGGTCTTTGCAGGCAAGCTTTTGCATATCCAAATAAAAGTGTTGGTTTAATGGAAGAACAAATTGCCTCAATTCACTTAGGATGCTCTGGCTGGAGAAATTCGTTAGCTTCTTTTGCAAAAAGTGGTGGATTTTCTGGAACATATAAATACATGCAAAATATTTCAATTAAAACTATTTGTGGGGAGAATGATCGCATTCTTGGTAAAAAAGAAATTAATAAAATAAAACAAATAGATCAATTAAATTTTATTGGGTTGAAAAATTGTGGTCATCTTCCACATGTAGATTTGCCATCATTATCTAGCAAGATTATTTATGATTATTTTTGTAAATAGCAAAAGTATTATTAATAATTTTATTAGTATTGAAATTTATAATTGATATTTAAGAGGACTTTTATTAACAAGATAATTCTACCTTTATAAAAAATAATAAATTTAGATAACTTAATATAAAAAATTATTTAATAAATATAGATTGATCTGTGAAATTAATAGTTAGGAATTAATTAAAATACTTCAAAATTATAATTAAATAATAAATAACTGAAGGGGTAAATATATAACTATCAATTCTATCAAGTATGCCACCATGTCCAGGCAAAAAAGTTCCAGAATCTTTAATTTTCGCATCTCTTTTCATCATGGATTCAATTAAATCTCCTACTAAGGCCATCAGAGAAACTAATATTCCATATAAAATGCCAATTAAGAATGGATTCTGCCAACTAAGTAAAAACGCAAACAAAGTTGCTACTGAAATTGAGCATATTATTCCTCCTATCAATCCTTCGATAGTTTTACTTGGAGATATTGGGGAAAGAGCCGTTTTGCCAAAAGACTTTCCAATAAAATAAGAACCTATATCACTTGCCACAATTAATAAACAAGAAATTAAGGTTAAATAAAGACCTGTTGAATTTGAGATATTTTCAAAGGATAATAATCCATCGGACGAATTATTTATAGTCGATTGTATCGCCCTTAATTTAATCCAATAACTAGGTAAAAAACCTAAATAAAATAATCCGAAAATAGATGCTGCAATATCTGAAATAGTTCCTGACTTTGGCTGCAGTAATAACCACGTACATATTCCTACTGAACATATTGGTAATATTGAATTGTATATCTCTCTGTCAAGTAATCCAATAACTTCTAGATATGTAGAAATTGTAATTATGAAGCATGAAAATACTGTAGTTTTGGTGGCTGGTCTAATTCCTGTGAATTCTGCCATTCTAAAAAATTCGAGAAGTGCAATATAGGTAAGTAATGCAATTGCTATTGTGAAATACCATCCGCCTAATAAAACAACAAATAACCCAAATAATCCGATTAATAAGCCACTACGCAATCTCATGTTTGATTTTAGTTATTTTAAGACTCTTATATAAGAATTTAACAGATCTTCGTTGTACAAACCTTGAGCTTCTATCCAATCTATTCTTTCCTTGTCTATTCTCTCTCCAGGAACAATTAAAGGTATTCCAGGAGGATAAGGACAAATAATATCTCCAGAAATTTTTCCCAATGATTCCACTAGAGGAATGCTATGGGTCTTACTTTTCCAAGCAACTCCTAATGGTATTTCTGGTGATTGAACTAATCTAAAAGGAGGTTTTATAGTTTTCAAACCATAATCTTTACTAGTATGAATAAGTAACTTTTTCCATAATTTTTGAAACAAAAAAGTAAAATCCTTTTGATTTGAAAAACCAAGACAAAAAGTAAGCGTCATCATTTCAGGTAATTCAGCAATTAATCCGTTTTTATAAAAAAATTTATCTGCAGTAAAGCCATCAATACCAACTTTAGATGTATTTAGTACTATTTTTAAAGGATCTTGAGTTTCAATAAGAGGTATATTTTTATTTATTAACTCATTGTAAATTGATTTAGCTTCTAAAATTCTTTTTTTGTATTTATTAAGATTATCCTTTTTAAGCCAGTCTTTAATGGACTCCTCACAAGAAGAAAGCAAGAGAGAATTAGGGCTAGTAGTTTGCAGTAAATTAATGCTTTTGATTAATTTATTTTCTTCTATTAGTTCTCCATTATACCAAATTACTGCCGTTTGAGTTAGTCCATTAAGTGACTTATGTAATGAATGGACTACTAAATCAGCTTTTGATCTTAAGGCTGATTTCGGTAAATTAAAGTTTTCACAAAAAAGGAAATACGAACCATGTGCTTCATCAACTAAAACAGGCAAATTATGTAGATGACAAATTTTAATTAAAGGTTCAAGATCCGTTGAATATCCTTGATAGTAAGGACTAACTAGTATGACTCCCGCAATTTTAGAATTGTCAAAATCTATATTATTGAATACATTTGTAAACCACTTTTTAGTGATTGGCATGTAGTGTCCAGTTACTCTAGAAAACTCTATGTCAAAGAATATTGGAATAATATTCTGCAAAGCACAAGCTTTAATAACACTTATATGAACATTCCTTGGCATAAGAATATATTCACCAGGATTAGCCATAGCGATTATTCCTGATTGAATCAAACCAGATGCTCCATTTACTCCAAAAAAACATTTTTTTGTATTAACTTTTTTTGAAATTGATATTTGAGCATCATGTATTAATCCACTTTTAGATAATGGAGAACCTATTTCAGGAAGTTCTGGTAAATCCCAAAAACCTGGTTGTTTTTTTAATAATCTAATCAAGCCTTTTGGTAAAGCTTTTCCTCTATTGTGGGCAGGAAAAAAAAGTGACTTTAAAAACTTTTTAGTTAGAAAAGAAGAAATACTCATAAAGTATTATTGACACATATAGAATAAATTGAAAAGAAATTCTTCTTTAATATTTTAAATGTAAATGGCAACTTCTTATTCAAAATATTCACCTAAAGGAGATATGATTTGGTTGATTTTAAGACCATGGATATTAATACCAAGAGTTTTATATATACTTTTAACTTTAATTTTTCTTTTAGTAAGAATACTATTTCAAGGTAACAGCAATAGTAAGAGTGTACAGAAAAATCTTTCAAAATACCTTTTTGATGTTTTTACCGATTTGGGTCCATGTTTTATTAAATTAGGACAAGCACTTTCAACGAGACCAGATCTTGTAAGGCAAGATTGGTTAACAGAACTTACAAATCTTCAAGATAATCTTCCACCTTTTGAACATAAAATTGCTCTTAAAATAATTGAAGATGAACTGGGACTTCCTGCTAATGAATTATTTGATGATTTTCCAGATGAACCTATTGCATCAGCAAGCCTAGGAATAGTTTATAAGGCAAGAACAAAAAATAATAATTTTTGTGCTGTAAAAGTACAAAGACCTAATTTATATTTTCTTATTAGAAGAGATGTTGTAATTCTAAAAATATTAGCAACTAATTTCGGATCATTTTTACCTCTTAATATAGGTGTTGGTATTGGAGAAATAATAGATGAATTTGGTAAAGCCCTTTTTGATGAAATTGATTACGAGCAAGAAGGGAAAAATGCATTGAAGTTTGCCGATCTTTTTAAAAATAACCCTAATGTATTTATACCAAAATTAGAAAAAGATTTTTCCTCAAAAAGGGTTATTACAACATCTTGGATTGATGGAGTTAAATTAAGGGACAGAGAAATTTTAGAGCAAAATAATTTAATACCTTCTTCTTTTATTAGAACTTGTGTGATAAGTGGACTGCAGCAACTATTCGAATATGGTTATTTTCATGCAGATCCTCATCCTGGAAACATGTTTGCTCTTAAAGGAGGAAGTTTAGATAATGGACATTTAGCATACGTTGATTTTGGGATGATGGATACCATTACAAATTCAGATAGGCTTACACTTATTAAGGCAATTGTGCATTTAATTAACCAAGAATATTTACTTATGGCTAAAGATTTTCAGAAATTAGGTTTCTTAACTAAAGAACAAGATCTTGAACAACTTGTAGAGCCACTTAAAGAGGTACTTGGGGGTTCATTTGGGGCAGAGGTTGGCAATTTTAATTTAAAAAATGTAACTGATAAATTCTCAAAACTTATGTATTCTTATCCATTTAGAGTTCCAAGTAGGTTTGCACTTATAATTAGAGCTGTTGTAAGTCAAGAAGGATTAGCTTTGAGACTTGATCCTGAATTTAAGATTTTAAAAATTGCATATCCATATATTGCAAAAAAACTTTTAACAGATAATTCGGATGAAATTGTAAATATTCTTCTTGAAGTTGTTTTTGATAACGAAGGAAGGATTCAAATAGATAAGCTTGAAAGTTTATTAAATACCTTATTTCAGGATACCGAAAATATTAATGCAGATCTCATTCCAGTAGCAAATGCAGGTTTGAAACTATTTGCAAGTGACAAAGGATCTGAAGTTAGAAAAAACCTTTTATTAAGCATTGTTAAGGATGATAGATTAGAATTTAAAGATTTAGAAAAACTATTAATTTTACTTAGAGATACTTTTAGTCCTTTAAAATTGGCTAAGAGTGCTTTTCAAAATATTATATATCCAACTTAGTTTTTGGTTTTATATCATCTCATTAAATTATAGTTTTTGATTTATGAACTGATTAAAATTAAATAATCCTAGATACATAATTTAAAAAGTCAAATAATAAAAAATCTAATGAGATTATTCAATATTAATTTTCTAAAAAATAAAAAAATATCACATGAGGAACAAAACCATAGTAAAAAATATAATCAATATGTTGAACTTGGTAAATTAGTAAAAGAAGCAAGGATTCAAAATAATCTTTCTGTTAAAGAATTATCAAATATCTCTAAAATTCCAGAATCTTCTATAAATTCAATTGAGAATAATATTGAATACCTTAGACCTAGAGATCCTTTTCTTAGGTCAATATTATTAAAGTTGGAAAAATGTTTATCCTTGGAAAATAACACCTTGGCAGGGTTAGAAATTAGAGAAACAAACACTTTCGAAAAAAACAAAAAAAAATTCATCTTAAAAAAGTTTGATTTTCTAAATTCCTGGCAGGGAAGTTTTTTTTATTTTTTATCTTTAATTTTGATATTATTTTTTCTTAATAGATACTTTATTTCAAATATTAATATTATTGAGATTCAAATTATAGAGGAAAAAGGAAAATAAAATATATCTTATGAACTAATTGCTTAATCTCCCATAATTATTTCCAAGGTCACTATATTTTTTTAAATTGATATCTATCTGGTCAAGAGTTTGATTTAATTTCCATCTCCAATTGTTCGTAATTGTTCCAGGAGTATTTAATCTACTTGAGTCATCCAAAGATAAGATATCTTGAATTGGAGAGATAAAAAGGTTTGCTTTTGTACTCATGCCAATTTCCATTAAATTCCAAGAGGGATCATTTGAGTATTTATATTTATCTTTAATATGGTTTTTAATTTTAATATCTAAATAGTCCCACCACGATGTGGAAGTAGCGTTATCATGAGTACCTGTATAAACAACCCAGTTCTCTTTTTCGATATTTTTAGGTAGATAAGGGTTATTTTCATTCCCATCGAATGCGAATTGTAAAATCTTCATACCAGGTAATTCAAAATTATCTCTTAAAATCTCTACCTCTTTAGTTATTACTCCTAAATCCTCAGCAATGATAGGTAGATAATCAGATTTTAAATCTTTTTTTAAAATATTTAATAGCTCTTTACCAGGGGAATTAATCCATCTCCCATTAATAGCATTTTGGGCATTACCCTCAACTCTCCAATATCCAGACAACGCTCTAAAATGATCAAGTCTTAATATGTCAACAAGTTCAAATTGTCTTTTAAATCTTTTTCTCCACCAACTAAATGCTGTACTTATGTGCTTAGCCCAATAGTAGGTTGGAGTACCCCATAGTTGTCCCGTAGATGAGAAATAATCAGGAGGAACCCCACTTTGAAAAAGTAAATCTCCATTTTGAGATATTGAAAATAGTGATTTATTACTCCATACATCCGCACTGTCTCTTGAAACATAAAAAGGCAAATCACCTATGAGTGTAATTCCTTTAGTTTTGGCAAAGACTTTGATCTCCTTCCACTGTTTATCAAGATGCCATTGTATTAATTTTTTTTTTAGTATTTCATGTTTTTTGTCTTTTATCCATGTTTTTATAAATTCATTTTCCTTTTGTTTAAACTCCAATGGCCACTCCCACCAAGGCAACATATTGAATTTCTCTCTTAAGACCATAAATATTGAATAATCTTCAACCCAAGTATTTTTTTTATTCCATAAATAAAAATCAGTTTTCCTTATTTCAGATTGAGATTCCCAATCAAATAAAAGATATTCTCCTAGTTTTTTCGATAAATTATTTGCAAAATCAAAATCAAAATGATCTTCGTTCTGGTTACTTGATTGTAAATCCTTCTTATTTAATGAAATGATAAATTTTTCTTCAATTAATTTATTGACATCAAGAAACCAAGGATTTAAAGCAAAACTGGATGGCGAACTATATGGAGATCCAGTTGAATCTGTTGGAGTAAGAGGTAAGAATTGCCAGTGATTAATCTTATACTTACAAAGCTTTTCAATCCATTCTTTAGCGCCTTCTCCAAAGGTCCCGCAGTAACTGCCTCCGGGGAGACTTGAAGGATGAACAAGTATACCTAACGATTTTTTTTTAAGAACTGATTTTAAACCCATTAATATAAAGTGATTTTTTTTCTTTTATTAATTATCATCTAAGAGTAAGAATAATTAAATATTTACCATTTAACAAATAAATTTAGATGTTTCTTATATTTGCCGAAAAATATTAAAATTATATATTTCAGAATATTTAATATTCAAACTTAGGACTTATAACTATAAAGGATAAATAAGTTAATTAATTTTTGCGAAATTATTATTAGGTACTACGATATGAATAGATTTTTAAAGCTAATTTCGTGACAACTTTTATCACGGCAGTAGAAAATGAAGAGCCAACTTTTAATCTAACTAATAGTCGACTTAGGTTAGTTAGTGGAACTTCTAATCCTAAATTAGCTGAAGAAATTGCATCATATTTAGGGATTGAAAATGTTCCCTTAGTATCTAAAAGATTTGCTGATGGGGAACTTTATGTTCAAATTCAACAATCTATAAGAGGTTGTGATGTATTTCTTATTCAACCTACATGCGCTCCTGTTAATGATAGTTTAATGGAGTTGATGATTATGGTTGATGCTTGTAAAAGAGCTTCAGCCAGACAAATTACAGCGGTAATTCCATATTTTGGATATGCAAGGGCGGATAGAAAAACTTCAGGAAGAGAGTCAATTACAGCAAAGCTTACAGCAAATTTACTTGAGAAGTCAGGCGTGGATAGAGTTCTTGCCATGGATTTACATTCAGCCCAAATACAAGGATATTTTGATATTCCTTGCGATCATATATATGGATCTCCTGTCTTAATTGATTATCTTGAATCTCTAAAGTTAGAGGAAGTTGTTGTTGTATCTCCTGATGTGGGTGGAGTAGCCAGAGCCAGAGCATTTGCCAAATTAATGAATGATGCTCCATTAGCGATTATTGATAAAAGACGATCCGCTCATAATATTGCCGAGAGTTTGACCGTTATTGGTGAAGTTAAGGGGAAAACGGCTATTCTTATAGATGACATGATTGATACTGGCGGTACTATTTGTTCAGGTGCAAATTTATTAAAAAAAGAAGGTGCAAAGAGAATTTTCGCATGTGCTTCTCATGCAGTTTTCTCTCCACCTTCTTATGAAAGATTAAGTTCAAAAGATTTATTTGAACAAGTTATAGTTACTAACAGTATTCCAGTCATTGATAATTGCGACTTTCCTCAGTTAAAAGTACTTTCTGTAGCAAATATGTTAGGAGAGGCAATATGGAGAATTCATGAAGAAAGTTCGGTAAGCTCTATGTTTAGATAATAATTTTATTTTTTATTTTCTTTAAGTATTTTTGTAACTTTTTTAGACACTTCTTTTGGAACGCTATCAGGGCAATATTGTATAGCTGTAGTAACTATTTGAAATTCTGCACCGGCAAATAATTTTTCTCTTTCTAATTTGTCATCCCCTAATTCTTTTACCGCTCCTCCATGTTTACCCTCAACTACTTGTACATAGGTGGCAGTTGCCACTCCTAAAGCTTTTGGAAATTCTATACCAGCTTTTGAAGCTATACAAAGATATGAAGCCCCCATACCTTTATATAAATATAAATCTTGTTCCGTAGCCGGTTGTAATTTCTTGTTGGCTTTTATTTCTTTTTTTAATATTGTTATGTCAAAAAAAGTTAAATATAAAAATATAGGAAGACCTAAAATCTTAAAAAATTTATTTGAAGACAAATTTATAAACATTAATCAATTATTTTTATTTACTTTTTAAAGATAACATTTTTTATTTTTAAACTAAATTAGCAAATAAAATTTATGTAATAATTTTTATTTCATGATGATTCTCTACTATTTTAAGTTTATTTTTATTCCATGAATATATAACCCTATATCTATAATTATCTCCGTCAATAAGTCTAGTGTGCTCAAGTATATACCAGTCTTCGTATGACGATTCGAAAATCATCTCATGTTCATCAACTTGTTTAATATTGGATATTCCATCAATATCACTTAAATAAAATTTTTCTCTAATTAATTGGTGATCCTTTATAAATGCTTGCATTTCGCCTTTTTCTTTGTATTTGGGATGTTCATCAAAAAAACTATATTTCTTTTCTGGATACCAAGAGAATTTATAATGAGATTCCCATTCTTTTTTATTTGCAAGAGACTCAATATTTATGAACATGCAAAGGTTGTAAGTTTTCCTCTCTTCTTCGAGATAATATGTCCTATTGGATTTCCAAAGTCCAATATTACGAGAGAACCATCTTTTTAAATTACTATCTAGGCTTACTTCAGGGGAATTATATCCACCGTAATTAATGTTATTATTTTGACTTTCAACAACCATTTATAAATATCGACTGTTTATTTAATAGCTTAACTGTAAAATATATATAAATATCTTAATGTGTTTATAAGCAAAAACAGCTTATCAAAACTTCTAGGTAAACGATTTGAATGAAAAAAAGGAATTAAAACTAATATTAATAGCTGCTAGAAATCATCTTTCTAGAGGAGATCTTAAATCATTACTATCTTATTTAGAGTCTGATGACTGCGAGTTTGAGATTTCACTTCAGATTTCTGAACCAACGGAACAACCTGAACTACTTGAGTTGCATAGATTGGTTGCTATTCCCGCTCTTATTAAAGTTTCACCAGCTCCAAAGCAAATATTTGCAGGAAGTAATATTTTTGTTCAGTTGCAGACTTGGTTGCCTAGGTGGAAACAGGAGGGAGTTACACAGAATTTAGGTATTAATCTTCAACCTTCTAAATTAGATTCAATTAGAACACAAAAAGAGTTTCTACTTGAGGAAGAATTATTGGTAATTAGACAAGAAAATGAGACACTTACAAAAAGAATCGAATCACAAGAAAGACTGCTAAGAATGGTTGCACATGAATTAAGAACGCCCCTAACGGCAGCAACTCTTGCTATTCAAAGTCAAAAACTAGGACAAATTGATATAAAAAAATTGCAAGACGTAATTAAACGACGTTTAGAAGAAATTGAACTTTTATCTCAAGATCTTCTTGAGGTTGGAACAACTAAATGGGAAGCTCTTTTTAATCCTCAAAAAATTGATTTAGGTAATATAAGTGCTGAAGCAATTCTTGAATTAGAAAAGTTTTGGAGATTAAGGAAGATAGAAATTGATACTGACATACCATCTGATCTTCCAAGCGTATATGCAGATCAAAGAAGAATGAGACAGGTATTTTTAAATTTAATTGAAAATGCTCTCAAATTTTCAGAAGATTCTGGAAGAATTAAAATTGCATTGATTCACAAAACAAATCAATGGGTAGAAATAACGATTTGTGACAAAGGTGCTGGAATTCCAGTAAGTGAGCAAAAAAGAATATTTCTTGATAGAGTTAGACTACCACAGACATCTGAGGGGACATCAGGATTTGGTATTGGCCTATCTGTTTGCAGAAGAATTGTTGAAGTACATGGAGGGAGAATATGGGTTGTATCAGAAGTTGGTGAAGGTTCATGCTTTCATTTTACCGTTCCAGTGTGGCAAGGCCAAAATAAAGATCAACAACACTTGACGAAAGGATAGCTTTACTCCTAATTTTTTATAAGCTATTGAGCTATTTCCTTGGCCCCATCGTCTAGAGGCCTAGGACACCTCCCTTTCACGGAGGCGACAGGGGTTCGAATCCCCTTGGGGCTATAAATTAATTTTCGAAATTTTAATTATTTATTTTATGGAGGCTTTTGCTTGCTTATCTACTGCAATCAAATTTTCAGAAAGGTCTTTTTTTAACCTTTTTTCTATCATTCCTATTGGCATCCATTGACAACCCTGAACAGTTAGATCATAAATTAATGAGTTTTTTGAAGTGTCTTTTATTTTTTTAATTTTCCAGCTTCCTTCAAATCTTCTGAAATCTCCTTTTATTAGACTAAATTTTAATAAACCTTGTTCCTTCTCTTCGTATAGATCAATAGTAACTTCCGCTGAAAATTTCATTCCAAGGAAATCTTGAGCGCCAACTTGTTTTAGATGAACATTATTATTATTTTTATAAATTCTTCTACTAGATAACAAATTTGGGATATAAAGATTTAGGCGGTCATAATCAGTTAGTACATTCCATAAAGAGTCGAAAGTAGCAGAAGTAGTTAACTGAGCAGCAAGTCTTCTTGTTCCACCAGAAAGCTTCTCCATGGTCTGCTCAATTGTTCTATAACCATCATCTTGAAAATGAGTTGCTAATCTTTGAGAATTATTCATAGATGAATTTTTTATTAAATAAAAAATTATTCCTGTGTAACTATACCGATAAAACAATTAAAATAAGAAAAAAAAACAATTTTATATGTATATATTCCGATCTCAAAACGTAACCATTTATATAAAACGAGTACAAATTAGGATACAAATTGATAATCTTTATAGTAAATAAATTTATAAGATGGTTTACTCCCAAGCAAAAGTGATCGCAGGTGGATTAGCTCATATCCCAATCGTGATAGGTCTTTTTTATTTTATTATGACTTTTTTTAATAAAAGAGCCATTGATTATGCTGAAGCTAATAAACCTAAGAAGGTAGAAAAGAAAGTAGTAGAAACTAAAGTTCAGGTCAAAGAATCTTCTTCAGTAAGTTCAGAAACAAAAACAGAAGCACCATCAAAAGTAGAAAACACTAGTATTGATAAAAAACCTATGAAGAAAAAACATGCGGATGTCCCTGTAAATATATATAGACCAAAAACTCCATTTGAAGGAACAGTTACTGGTAATTATAGTCTTTTAAAAGAAGGTGCTATTGGAAGAGTAAATCACATAACATTTGACCTGAAAGAAAGTGATCCTTTCTTAAATTATGTTGAAGGACAAAGTATTGGTATTATGCCGGCTGGTGAAGATGCTAATGGTAAACCACATAAACTAAGACTTTATTCAATAGCAAGCACTAGACATGGGGACGATTTCGAAGGTAATACAGTTTCTCTATGTGTTAGACAACTTCAGTATGAAAAAGATGGTGAAACAATTAATGGTGTTTGTTCTAGCTACTTATGTGATATAAAACCAGGAGATAAAGTTAAGATTACAGGACCTGTAGGTAAAGAAATGCTTCTTCCTGATGAAGAAGATGCAAATATAGTAATGTTGGCTACTGGTACGGGTATAGCTCCTATGAGGGCTTATCTAAGGAGAATGTTTGAAGCTACCGAAAAGGAAAAAAATAAATGGAATTTCAAAGGCAAAGCTTGGTTGTTTATGGGTGCTCCTAAATCAGCTAACTTGTTATACGAGGAAGATTTACAGAGATATCTTGAAAACTATCCAGATAACTTTAAATATACTAAAGCTATTAGTCGTGAACAACAAAATACAAAAGGAGGAAGAATGTATATTCAAGATAGAGTTTTAGAATCTGCAAATGAAATTTTCAATATGATTGAAGATGAAAAAACTCATATTTATCTTTGTGGTTTAAAAGGAATGGAACCTGGTATAGATGAAGCCATGACAAAAGCAGCAGAGGAAAAAGGATTAAATTGGGCGGAGTTAAGACCACAACTAAAAAAAGCTGGTAGGTGGCACGTAGAAACTTATTAAATTTCGCTTTAAAATTTTTTTAAAAAATATAAGACTTTTTTGGTTTAGACACAAAATGTAGCTAATTAACCAAAAAGAGACGATTTTATCTATATAAGACTTATAAAAAGATATGCCCTCAACCTTAAGTAATCCTCTTAGATTAGGTTTGCGACAAGAAAGAGTGATACCTCCACAATGCCTAATAATATTTGGAGCTAGTGGAGATCTTACTCATAGGAAACTTATTCCTGCCTTATTTGAACTTTATTTGCAAAGAAGGATCCCTAGTGAATTCGCTATAGTTGGATGTGCAAGAAGGCCTTGGAGTGATCAAGATTTTAAGGAAAAAATGAAAACTAAGTTAGCTGATCAAATATCTGAAAATGAAAAGGAATGGGAACAGTTTTCAAATTATCTATTTTATGAACCTGTTGATTTGCAGCAAAGCGATCATGTTGTAAGACTTTCCAAAAGATTAAACGAAATTGATAAAATACAGGCTACGCATGGAAATAAGACCTTCTACTTATCAGTATCTCCAAACTTCTATGGAAGTGGATGCAAGGCTCTAAAGGCTGCTGGACTTATAGATGATCCTAAAAAAAGTCGAATCGTGATTGAAAAACCTTTTGGAAGAGATTATTCAAGTGCGAAGAAATTAAATAAGATCGTTCAAAGTTGTGCAGATGAAAGTCAGATATATCGAATAGATCATTATTTGGGGAAAGAGACTGTTCAAAACATTCTGGTTATGAGATTTGCTAATACTATTTTTGAACCTATATGGAATAGGAATTATATTTCAAGTGTTCAAATAACATCATCGGAAACAGTTGGGGTTGAAGATAGAGCTGGTTATTATGAAAGTTCTGGAGCTTTAAGAGATATGCTCCAAAATCATTTAACTCAAATGCTTGCTGTTACTGCAATGGAGCCTCCTGGTAAATTCGAACCTGAGGCAATAAGAAATGAAAAAGCAAAAGTTCTTCAAGCTTCAAAACTTGCCGATGAGAATGAACCTTGGAATTGCTGTATTAGGGGACAGTATGCAAAAGGAGGAAATAGTCTAAAAAGACTTAAAGGTTATAGAGATGAAGATGGAGTAAATTTAAACAGTACAACAGAAACTTATATTGCTACAAAAGTATTTATTGATAATTGGCGATGGCAAGGAGTTCCTTTCTACTTAAGAACTGGCAAAAGACTACCTAAAAGACTTGGAGAAATTGTATTAACATTTAAAGATGTCCCAGTACATTTATTTGAATCAACAATAATTAATCCTGCGCCAAATCAGCTTATTCTTAGGATTCAACCTAATGAAGGAGCTACTTTTAAATTTGAAGTCAAATCACCTGGTTCTGGAATGAAATCTAGACCAGTTGAGATGGAATTTTCTTACGATGAATCTTTTGGAGAACCTTCTGATGAAGGTTATGTAAGATTGTTGGCTGATGCCATGCTTTCTGATCCTACCTTGTTCACAAGAAGTGATGAGGTTGAAGCTGCTTGGAAACTTTATACACCATTAATAGAATTAATGGAAGATTCTCCTTGGAAGTTACCTATTCATAAATATGAATCAATGACTTGGGGACCTCCTGAATCAGATCAATTACTTTCCAAAGACAATATTTTCTGGCGCAGACCCTAACTTTATAATGAAACCTCAATTAACACTTCAAACCCCATTAGAACTACCTCATCAAGAAATAACTAATTATTTAAATCAATTATGGATTTCTGAAGATGAAGATAGCTCTGGAGCAAATACTTTTACTTTGATGGTTTGGCAGCCTGCATGGCTTGAACAATGTTTAGTTCAATCAGGATTAATAAGTGGACCAATTACAGGAACATTAAGTCCAGAGATAATAAAAATTGCTAAAAATTTAATTATAGATAAAGGTTTATCACATACTACTTCCATATATAGTGAAGAGTTGTTGACTTTATTGAAGGAAAATTTATCAAATAATGATTTTGAAGACTTTAGAGGGCAATTCTTTGAATCTTCAATAAGTACATTAAATCCTAGAAGATTAATTACCTTAGCACCAACTTTAAATAAAGAATCTGAGATAAAAACTTTTGTATCTGCCTATTGCCCACTTAGTGAAAATACTATAACTCAACCTATATGTGGTGATTTAGTTGTCATAAGAGGTGACTCTAATTCTATTAAGAAGAAAGGATTAAAAATTATTGATGACCTATCTATAAAAGATTTACCCAGCTGGTTATGGTGGAATGGCAACCTTGATGAATCACAAGAAATTTTTAATTATTTTACCGATCAGGGTATTAGGTTAATTATTGATACTGCAAATGGGTCGCCTAAAAGATGCTTGAAAATCCTTTATCAATCAATAAAATTAAATAAGGCTATTAATGATTTAAATTGGGTAAGACTTAAAAGTTGGCGAGAATCATTAGCAATGATTTTTGATCCTCCATCAAGGAGACCTGTATTAGATCATATCTCAGATATTGATGTAGATATAGCAGAAGGTAATTTTCTCCAAGCTTTACTTTTAATTTCTTGGATTAGTGACAAACTAAAATGGGAATTTTCAAAAATAGATAAACATGGAGAATTAATAAAAATTGAATTCAAAAGAAATAATGGTGAGAAAATTTCGACATGCATAAATCCTGTACCTTTAGGAAATCCAAGTATACATTCTGGCCAAGTGATTGGATTAAGGTTGATTTCCAAAATTAGTGAGGTTCGTAAAAACAATACTTGTGTAATTCTTGGCTGTGAATCTGTTGAATGTATGAGACTTGAAGCAGGAGGTATGGCTGATATGCAATTAATAGAGCAAGTCGTTCCCAACGCTTTTTCTTCCTCAGAATCAGATGTAAGTAATTTATTGGGAAGTAGTAGAGGAAATACCAGCCCACTTTTTGAAAATGCTATCAAGGTCGCAGTACAAATATTTAATGGTTTTAATAAATAAAACTAATTAAATGCCTTGTGTAATATCTTCTCCTTCAACTGATAGTGGGAAAACTACTTTAGCTCTGTTGATTTCTTGTTGGGCTTTTTCAAAAGGGATAAAAATACAAACTTTCAAGGTTGGACCAGATTATCTTGATCAACAACAACTTAGTTCAATTGGCCAACCTATTTGTCGAAATTTAGATATTTTTTTAAGTGGTGAAGATTGGGTTCAAAAAAATTTTTTAAAGCATTCTTTGAAATATGAGCTCTCATTGATAGAGGGAGCCATGGGTCTTTTTGATGGATTAGGTGCAACTGCTTATTCAAGTACTGCAAATGTTGCCAAACTTCTGGATACTCCAATAATTTTTATTGTTAATGCTAAAGGTCAAGTAACCTCTCTTCTTCCAACAGTTAGAGGTTTTAGAGATTTTGATAATGAATTATCAATAAAAGGAATTATATTTAACAATGTCAATTCAGATAGACATAAAAGATTAATTAGAGAAGTTTTTAAAAATGAAGATATCGAAATTCTTGGTTTTTTACCTTCCGATTCAAAAATAACTGTTAATAAAGCTAATTTAGGTTTAATTTCTCCATTGGATAGTGATAGAAAAATTGATGTTGATTATTTTGCAAGTTTTGCTGAAAAAAATCTTGATGTTGCTTCTCTAATCAAATTCCTGAAATCCCCTCCAAAAAAAAATATATTAAATACCACTATTAGTAATGATTTTAAAATAGATAAAAATAAACCTATCGTAATTGCAGAAGATAAAATCTTTCATTTCCAATATCCTGAAACGAAAGAGTTTCTTGATGAAATAGGAATTCCTCTAATTTCATGGAGCATTTTTAATAATGAAGAAATTCCAAATGAGGCTTCATCTTTAATTATTCCAGGAGGGTTTCCTGAAAAATATGCTAATCATATAAGTAATTCAGATAAAAGCTTAAAGTCATTAAGAGAATTCCGTAAAAAAGGATTTATTTATGCAGAGTGTGGTGGGATGATGATCTTAGGAGATTTAATAAAAGATGAAAATGGTAACAACCATAAAATGAGTGGAATATTACCTTTTAATTCAATAAAAAGTAATTTGTCGGTAGGTTATAGATATATAAAAGGTCTTAAAGACACTCCAATAATTAAACAAAATCAATTAATTAGAGGACATGAATTTCATTATTGGGAAGTTGAACGTTCTTCATCAGAATTTGAGTTAAAAAAAAATGAATTTAATAGCCAATTATCTTTTCCATGGAAAATTAAATCGTGGGAGACTAAATTTAAAAATGAAGGATGGTCAGATAACAAATTACATGCAAGTTGGATTCATTTACATTTACCAAGTTGCCCAGAAGCTGCAAAAAACTTTGTAAATGCTACGCAAGTTAATTATTCTCAAGATTCTTAATTTATTACCAAATTAATTATGTTTAGAGGTGAACCTATAAAAACTATTCCTGGTAATGTAATTAGTGGGCCTAAAAGACTTCCTACAATAACTTCAAATTTTGTATGACCAAGAGTTTCTTTTAAAGCCAATTGAGACTCAGGATCTAATTTCTTTGCTAGTTTGTTAATTTCTGCAGCCTGAATACCGGCTGATTTTCTAACCCCACTGGCGTCGTACATAACAATTAGTGAAAGTGCAATCGCTAATGCAAATATTGGGTTATCAAAGCCTAATTGAAAACCTATTCCTGATGTAGTACCAGTTATTAAAGCAGAATGACTTGAGGGCATCCCTCCTGTTTCAAACATAATTCCAAATCTAATCTTTCCTGTTGAAAAGAAATTAAATATAATTTTAAAAAATTGAGCTACTAAACAAGATAATAAACTCCAGAAAAGAACTGAATTATCAAAGAAAGCTGAAAATTCTAACATAAGTTAAATATTCTTTACCTATCTCTATTTGTAATAAAATCAGCTAAGTAGATTAAATGTTTTGCATTTAAACCCCAAGGCTCAATTGCTTTCTTAGCTTTGTCCACTAAATCAAAAGCTCTTTTCTTTGATTCTTCCATGCCAAGTAATTTAGGATACGTAGTTTTATCTGCCAAAAGATCTTTACCTGCTGTTTTGCCAAGCTTCTCACTGCTTGAGGTTAAATCAAGGATGTCATCTATTATTTGGAATGCTAAACCGATTCCCTCTGCATATGTTGTTAGGGCCTTTAATAATTCTTCATTAGCACCTGCAATCATTGCCCCAGTTCTTACGCAAGCTTTTAATAATGCACCGGTCTTATGAAGATGAATATACTCAAGGGTTTCAAGATCAACCTCTTTCCCTTCACATTCCAAATCAACAACTTGACCTCCAACTAGTCCGGGTGCTCCTGCTACTAGGGAAAGTTCTCCAACTACATTTAATAATCTATTGGGATCAACGCCAGGGCTCCTTAATGAGACCATTTCAAAGGCTCTGGTTAATAATGCATCGCCAGCTAGAATAGCTAATGCATCTCCATAAACTTTATGGTTAGTAGGTCTCCCTCTCCTTAAGTCGTCATTGTCCATCGCAGGTAAATCATCATGAATTAAGGACATGGTATGAATCATTTCTATAGCAACTGCTGTTGGAACAGCTAGAGAGGGATCACCTCCTGCCAGAGAACAAGATGCTAGACACAAAATAGGACGTATCCTTTTACCTCCAGCCAAGAGAGAATATCTCATTGATTCCCTAAGTATTTTTGGATTCTCTGGGCCTAATGAGAAATCAAGAGCATCTTCGACGACATTTCTTGTGTCTTTAAGATATTTTTCAAAATCCGTAATATTATCAATAACTTCTTTCATTTTTTACGTTGAGTAATGTTTTTCTGCATCGTTGGCTTTATGGCTGCAGGTCATTAAGAGTTGATGATAAACCAAATTGTTTTTGCCAGCTGGAAATAGTATTTACTAGTAACATTGTTACTGTCATTGGTCCAACACCACCAGGGACGGGAGTGTATGCAAATACTTTGGAAATTACATCTTCTAATAATACATCTCCACATAATCTGTTTTTGCTTTTGTCGGAACTTTCTAATCGATGAATTCCAACGTCAATAATTACAGCACCTTCTTTAACAAAACTTGAGTCTATGAGGTTAGGTTTTCCTGCCGCAGCAATTAATATATCCGCTTCCTTGCAAATTTTATTTAAATTTATAGTTTTTGAATGAGTCATTGTTACGGTCGCATTAAGATTCAGCAACATAAGAGATAGTGGTTTCCCAACCAACAAACTTCTTCCAATAACAACAATTTTCTTTCCTTCAATTTCAATATTTTGGGATCTTAGTAAATTAATTATCCCAGCTGGTGTGCAGGATCTCATCGCAGGTTCATTTTTTACTAACTTCCCAATATTTTGCTCATTTAATCCATCTACATCTTTCCCTGGATTAATGTAACTTATCAATCTTTGTTCATCAAATTTCTTTGATATGGGTAGTTGCAATAACATTCCATCAATATCATTATCAAGGTTTAATTTATTTAATAATTTTTCAACTTCTTTTTGATCTACTGAATCTTTTAGATGAAAAATATAACTCTTTATTCCAACTCTTGAACAAGCTTTTTCTTTGTTCCCTACATAAACTCCGCTTGCAGGATCTTCGCCAATTCTTATTACAGCCAAACCAGGATTTCTTTTTGCAATTGTTTTATTAGTTTGAATATAGTTTTTTAACCTTTCTTCGATTTCTAAAGATAATTTTTTACCATCTAGTTTTAATGACATTTAGAAAAACTTCTCCTTTTTACTTCTAGCATGCCTATAATTTTAAATTAATCAATTATTTCTAATTGTATTCTGTGGAAACTACTACAAGAATTATAAAAAAAATAAATAATTTATGGAAAAGAAGTCAATTCCCTTCAAAGAACCCCATTCAAATTTCAACAATAGATAAATTAATTATCTCCTTAATATGTATTGTTATCTCCATAATATCCTCCTATGAAATTCTTCTTTCTCCAACGTTAGGAGTCTCAGATCTTTTTTCTTGGGGCTTGAATTTCGCGGAAGTCTTATTCACGTGTGGATTTTTAATATTAGTTTCTAGAAAAGAAAATCCCAATATTAATTCAAGACAAATCTTGTTAATTATTTCACTGCTGTTAGTAGTTCAGATGATAAAAAATATATTTGGATCAGGATTTAGTCCTCTTTCAATTATTGTACCTCCTGCTTTAATTATTTCTCAAGGTATGGGAACGATAACTGCTTTAGCTTGGGTCTCAATAGCGAGTCTAAGTTGGCCAGATTATCTGATGAATATTAATAATAATCTGCTACTCATAACATTGATTTGCGCCAGTGTCGTTTCAGTTCTTGGAGGAAGAATAAGAAGTCGAGCTCAGTTACTTCAACTTTCAATATTTGTTCCAATTGGGGCATTTATTTCTCAATGGTTACTTATTGGAAATGATGAATATTCCTTGGTGGATAAACAAGAATTTTTTACTTCTAATGGCAAAATATTTTCTGATTCTTTGTTATTGGCAATAATAATGCTCATAACAATATTATTTATCCCTATTTTTGAGTCCATATTTGGATTATTAACAAAGGCAAGATTATTGGAATTGGCTGATAAAGAAAAACCTCTTATTAGAAGACTCTCTATTGAAGCTCCTGGTACTTTTGAGCATACTTTGTTGATATGTGGTCTAGCTGAAGAGGCGACAAGAATGATAGGAGGGGATATTGATCTTATCAAAACTGGATCTCTCTATCATGATGTTGGAAAACTACATGCTCCAAATTGGTTCATTGAGAATCAAGATGGGGGTGTTAATCCACATGATGAAATAGATGATCCTCTTAAAAGCGCAGAGGTTTTACAAGCCCACGTAGATGAAGGCCTGAAATTTGCAAGAAAAAATAGATTGCCAAAACCAATAGCTAATTTCATCCCAGAACATCAGGGAACTCTAAAAATGGGATATTTTCTTAATAAAGCTGAAGAGAAAAAACTAAATTTTAATGATAGTGATTTTAGATATAAAGGTCCCATACCACAATCAAAAGAAACGGCTATTTTGATGCTTGCCGATGGATGTGAAGCGGCATTAAGAGCAATGGATATTAATGCTTCTGATTATGAGGCACTTGAAACAATATCCAAAATTTGTAATTCAAGGATAATTGATGGTCAGTTAAATGATAGTAATCTTTCCAAGGGAGAAATTTTTCTAATAAAAAAATCTTTTTTAAATGTTTGGAAAAGAATTAGACATAGGCGAATTCAATATCCAACAACAAAAAATAATACTTTTTCTTAATTTAATATTTTTTATAATCTAATATTTCTTCGATGTTTCGGATTACACCAATATATTAAAGCCAAGACGCTAAAAAAAGCAGATAAAAGTGTAAAACCTCCAATTCCAAAAATATCTTTAAGGACGACTAATCGAAAAATAGAATATGGAGCTGTTCCAGAAATTATCATTGAAAGAGATACCAGAGTTAAGGTAATACCCCATTTCTTCTCTGCTAAAAGAGCAGAAGAAGAGACAATTCCAACTATTGCTGCAGGCCAGCCAAGGCTTATAGCTAGTGTAATATTAGCTACTTTTAATGGAGGCCCATAACTAACTATTAAAGCGATTATGGGTAAAGTAATGATATTACTTATCAAACCAACCCATGCAAGAGTCCAATATCCTAATACCCTTTCTCTCATTACTTTATTTGATTAAATATTGAATTAAAGCTTTAATCTACATTATTAAGTTACTGGTTTCTTGTTAAACTCAATTATTTTTTAGGATTTGATAATATCTTTTTTTTAGGATTTTCTAAATTATCAAATTGAGGATGAATAGAGTTTTTCTTTTCTGAAAAAATAAGCCTGTTTAAAGCATTTACAAAAGCATTCGCAGCAGCAACAACTACGTCTGTATCCGCAGAATGTCCTGAATATATTTTATTCTTGTTCCGAATTCTTATAGTAACTTCTCCTAATGCATCTATCCCTTCGGTTACAGATTTTACTGAAAACTCTATTAATTCATTAGGAACTTTAGCTAATGCATTTAGTGCTTCGCAAACCGCATCTACAGGTCCAGTACCTATTGCGACAGCAGTATCTTCAGTATGATCTTCAGTATTTACAAGAGTTACTGTAGCGGTAGGTTTGGATGAACTCCCGCAACTAACTTGAACATGACTTAATTGAAATTTAGATTCCGGAAGTTGAACTTGTTCACTAACTATAGCTTCTAAATCTCTATCAGTAATTTCTCTTTTTCTATCAGCTAGATCTTTGAAACGAGCAAAAGCATCATTCAAGTCTTCTCTACTTAAATCGTATCCCATCTCTTCCAATCTTGCTCTTACTGCACTTCTTCCACTAAGTTTTCCTAGTGAAATTTTATTATCATTCAAACCAACAGTTTTTGCATCAATAATTTCATATGTAAGTCTATTTTTTAGTACACCATCCTGATGGATGCCTGACTCATGTGCAAAAGCATTTGCCCCAACAATAGCCTTGTTAGGCTGAACATTCATTCCAGTTAAGTTAGATACTAATCGCGATGTTTTTGTGATTTCTTCTGTTCTTATTGCTGTTAGTGGAGTAGGTGAATCTGAACTTCTTCCAAAGAAAGTATTAAAAAAACTTTTCCTCACATGTAATGCCATTACTAATTCTTCTAAAGAGGCATTCCCTGCTCTTTCCCCTATGCCGTTTATTGTGCACTCTAATTGCCTCGCTCCGTTTTTTGCTGCCTCTAGAAAATTCGCAACGGCTAAACCTAAATCATTATGACCATGAACTGAAATAATAGCTTCATCAATATTTGGAACATTTTTATTAATATCAAAAATAAGCTTCCCAAATTCACTTGGAGTTGTGAAGCCAACTGTATCTGGAATATTAATAGTTGTAGCACCTGATGTAATCGCTAGTTGAATTACTTCATAAAGAAATTCAGGATCACTCCTTGAGGCATCTTCACAAGAGAATTCAACATCATCAACTAATGATTTAGCATAACTAACCATTTCAGGAACCATACAAAGAACATCCGCTCTTGTTTTTCTAAGTTTATGTTTTAGGTGGATATCGCTAGTAGCAATAAACGTATGAATCCTTTTTTTAGGGGCTGGGCTTATAGCTTCATAACAGGCTTTTATATCATTTGTAGAAGCCCTAGCCAAACCACAAATTATTGGACCATTTTCTCCACCAACTACTTCAGCAATTTTATTTACTGCCTTAAAATCTCCGGAACTAGCAAATGGAAAACCTGCTTCAATAACATCTACTCCTAATCTTGCAAGTTGATGGGCAATTGCAAGCTTTTCCTCAAGATTTAAACTCGCACCAGGAGATTGCTCGCCATCTCGCAATGTTGTATCAAAGATTAATATTCTGCCAGGATCTCTGGACATTAATTTATTACAATTACCACTATATTAAGCTAAATAAAAAAAAATTACTAGATACGGATAAATATACCCCTGACTATGGTGATCAATACCTTATTAGTTTTTGGTTAACTTATAATAAATAAAAAGTTTTTATATTTGTTTAATAAAGTATTATTTATAAAAAATTAAATAATTAAATACTTGCCTAAAAGTAAATTTTGACATTTTAAACGAAACTTTAATCATAATCTTTAAAAAACTATGCATGGGCCTCTCCCTAATAAAAATTACTTAGGCAGATTGGCAATAGTTCTACATGCTCATCTGCCTTATGTTAGAAAAAATGAAAAAAATTCCTTAGAAGAAGATTGGTTATTCCAAGCAATACTCGAATGTTATATTCCATTACTTCAAGTATTGGAATCAAGCAAAAAGCAAGATACTAGCAATACAAAATTAACCCTCAGTTTATCTCCAACCTTATTGTCACTTCTTCAAAATAAACAAATTCAAAAGAAATACTCATCTTGGATTAAAACAAGAATAGAATTTTTGAATGATTTACCTAAAAAAGAACAAGCTGCATCTGAATTTCTTCTGAGAAATATTAAAAGTAATTATTTATATTGGGAAAAATGTTCTGGAGATTTAATTGAAAGATTTAAAAATTTAAATTTGACTGGAAATTTAGATATCCTTACTTGTGCAGCAACACATGGATATTTGCCAATCCTTAGAGAAAACCCTGAAACAGTATTGGGTCAAATAAAAACTGCAATAAGAAGTCATGAAGTTATTTTTGGAACAAGACCTTTAGGGATTTGGTTACCTGAGTGTGCTTATTATGAAAACCTTGATGAAATATTAATTAATTGCGGAATTAGATATGCAGTTTTAGATGGTCATGGGATTTTAAATGGATCACCAAGGCCAAGGTATGGGGTATATGCCCCTATATGTTCCAAAAAAGGGGTAGCTTTTTTTGGAAGAGATAGTGAATCAACATTGCCAGTTTGGTCCTCAAGAGCGGGATACCCAGGGAATCCAGTTTATAGGGAATTTCATAAAGACTTAGGATGGGAATTGTCTTCCACAGAACTACAAAAAAAAGGAATTCCAACAAGTAGGCCTTTAGGATTGAAATTTCATAAAATTACAAATAATGAGTGTTCATTAGGCAAAAAAGAATTTTATATGGAATATGAAGCTATAAAAAAAGTTGAAGAACATGCTGATAATTATCTTTTATCAAGATCTAAACAATTAAAAAACCTTTCTTTATCCGCATCATTCGAACCTTTGTTAATTGCTCCATTTGATGCTGAACTATTTGGACATTGGTGGTATGAAGGACCAAGATTTATTGAAAATATACTCAAAAAATCTACAAAATATTTCATTAAGCTTACAAACCTAAGGGAAATTCTCCTTCAAAATCCTAACCTTCAAATTTGTGATCCATCTCCTTCAAGCTGGGGTCAGGGAGGATTTCATAAATACTGGCTTAATGATAAAAATGCATGGATAGTTCCAGAAATCACAAAAGCAGGTGCTGTTTTTGTTGAATTATCCAATAAGAATTTTAATGATGATTTCTCTATAAGATTATTAAAACAAGCAGCAAGAGAGTTACTTCTTTCTGAATCCTCTGATTGGAGTTTTATTTTAAAGGCAGGAACTACAACTGAACTCGCTAAAGAAAGGATTGATAGACATCTTTTTAGATTCTGGAAATTAATTGAAATGTTAGAAAATAAATCTTTAATTGATTATAAATTTCTCAAAAATATTGAAGAAGAAGATAAAATATTTCCTGATATAAGAATTAAAGATTGGAGATTATAAGAATCTCATTTTATCTTTAACATCCCAAGCTTAACTTTTAAAGGTGAATTAATAAACATTTTACTCATTACATAAATCAATTTAGGTAATGGAAGAGTATTGGTTAGAAAACCTACCCATTCTTCCGTTGACAATTTGAAAAAATTAGAAAAGAAACATCTCAATCTACTTTCATCAAAGCTCATTAATCTCCTGAGTCCGTATTGATAGAGCCTATGTCTTTGAATTAATTCATATGGCCATAAGACTGACCATCCTTTAGTGGCTAATTCTAGTGAACTATAGTTTGGTTCTCTCAAAAAGATTGCTAATTTTTTAGCGAGAAGTGGAGCTCTTCTTAATAGAGATCCAATCATATATCCAGACGCGGGATGAACCATACTTGCGGCTCCTCCAAAACCAAGAACTGATTGGTTCTTATATGGTAGTGGTAAATTCATAGGGAATAAGCAATTCTCCTCATGAAGAATTTCTACTACTTTTATACCTTTTTTATTTAATCTACTTAAAAGTCTTTTTTTTAGATGGCCTTGTGAAAAAGAAGGATAACTAGCTAGTGATGTCTCTTCAACAAAATAAGTTTCACTTCCTAAATCCATTGCGTAAAGAAAAGAGGGTGATTTTAACAACTCTTCATCCTTTAAATGGTCAGAACGAAAATCCATTAAAACAAATTGATCTTTTTTTACAGGAGGAGTAGAAAATTTACCGACTATTCCGTAAGCAGCTTGCTGTGCGACTTCTTTTAAAAATGGTCTTTTTATAAATTTACTCTTATGTCCGCTTGCATCAATTACTAATCTTGCCTTTAGTTTTAACCCTGATGAACAAATCACTTCAGAAATCTTGTTTTCTGATTTAATTAATTTTGCAGTTTCATTCAACCACTGAATACCTTTGCAGGTCTTCAAAAGTTCATTTTGAAAAGCCTCCTGATTAATTAAACCATAATCATAATAATGTTTTGTGGGACTATTCCCTTTATCCTTAATTCCATCTCCAAAATAGCTTATAGTTTTTGACCATCTATGTGATAACAAAGACGCTAAACCAAATTCTTCTAACTCAGAAGCCCAAATCCCGTATGTATTTTCCCATTTTTCATAAGGAGATTTTGTTGATATCCCTTTGATATTTAGATTTTGTTTGGCTAATTCTGAAGCTAAACATAATGCTGCAGGCCCAGAACCTAATATTAAAATATCAAGAATTTCCATAAGAACTTTCTAATCTAAAGGTTGTTAAGTTTCTTCTTCATTCGAAATTAATTGATCATCTTCATCAATTTGTTCATGAGGAACCAACACAACCTCGGATAAATGATCTCCATCATCTAGTCGTTGTAACTTTACACCTGTAGCAGCTCTTGATTGTTGAGAGATTTTATCTGCATTAGTTCTTACAATTACGCCTTTTTCTGTAACCAAAAGTAATTCTTCACCTTCTCCAAGAACCTTTAGGCCGACGAGTGAATCATCTTTGATTCTGAATTTAATTGCTCTAAGTCCCATACCCGCACGTTTTTGTAATCTAAATTTTGTAACTGGAACTCTTTTCCCGAGACCAAAAGCACTGGCTACTAGGACCCAAGGTCCTTTTAAAGACTTACTTTCGAGATCTTCCTCACTCTCATTCTCAATATCTTCCTCTTCAATATTTGCCAATTGATCAACCATGATACGACTTAAAACATCCATTGATACGAGCTTATCTCCCTCTTTTAAGTTCATTGATTTAACACCTCTAGCAGTTCTTCCAAGAGGTCTTAATTCATGAATATCTAACCTAAAGTGAATAGTCATTCCTCTGCTCGACCCAATTAAGACACTATCTCCCTCTGTTGATAATCTAACCCAAGTTAAAGCATCTCCTTCTTCTAGGTTAATTGCTATTAGACCATTTGATCGTACTTTTGAAAATGCGGATAATGGAGTCCTTTTTATAAATCCAGCTTTGGTTAGCATTAATAAATAACACTCGTTATCGAAGGAATCTACTGAGACAAGAGAAGTAATTTGTTCTTCTCTTGGTATTGGGAGTAGTTGAACAGAGGGAGTCCCTTTAGCTGTTCTACTACTCATAGGTACTCGATAAGCTGGGAGTGCATAAGCTACCCCTCTATCACTGAAAAGTAAAAGAGTATCATGATCATTGCAGCTTATAAATAATTTGACTTCATCATCTTGTTGATTCTTTGTTCCAGCTTTACCTCTAGACCCCCTACTTGTAGATTCGAATTCACTTACAGGCATTCTTTTTAAATATCCTGCAGTTGTTAATAAAACAACGGATCTTTCGTTAGCTATTAAGTCAATATCATCAAGTCCCCCGCCTAAATTGAGAATCTCTGTTTTTCTCGGAGATGAAAATCTTTCATCTATTTTGCTAAGCTCTTCAAGAATAATTTCATTTATTCTGTCTTTATCATTCAATATATTTTTGTAATCTGTAATTTTTCTTGTAAGCTCATCATGTTCTGCTTTAATTTTATCGGCCTCTAAAGCTGTTAATCTTCTTAATTGCATTTGTAAAATTGCATCTGCTTGAACTACAGATAATTCATGATCATTTTGCAGTTGTTCTCTTGCTGAATTCGTATCTTTTGCAGATCTTATTAAATTTATAATATTATCCATGGCGTCAAGGGCTAAAAGAAGACCTTTGATGATGTGATCTCTTTCCTCTGCTTTTTTTAATAAGAAACTTGTTCTTCTTTTTATGGTTTCAATTCTAAATTCTAAAAATACGTCTAGCATTTTTCTGAGAGAAAGAGTTGTAGGTTCTCCGTTGACAAGAGCTAAAATATTTGCACTAAAGTTATTTTGTAAAGGTGTTATCTTAAATAAATTATTTAGAACAACTTGAGGATAGGCATCTCTTTTAAGCTCAATTACTATTCTCATCCCATCTCTATCACTCTCATCTCTAATATCTGATATCCCATCTAATCTTTTCTCATTTACTAGATCTGCGATTCTTTCTATAAGAGCTGCTTTATTAGTTTGAAATGGAAGCTCAGTTATTATTACGGCATCTTTTTCCGCTCTACCAGGAGATTTGATTTGTTGAATATCTGCAACACCTCTCATCGTTATTGACCCTTTCCCAGATTTGAAGGTCTCTCTGATACCATCTCTTCCTAATATCTGGCCTCCAGTTGGAAAATCTGGTCCTTTTATTAATTCAAAAAGTTCTTTATCTTCTGTTGAGGGATTTTTGATTATAGCTTTAAGACCATCGATTAATTCTCCTAAATTATGCGGAGGTATATTAGTTGCCATTCCAACAGCAATACCTGATGATCCATTTAGTAGGAGTTGGGGTATCCTAGCTGGTAAAACTGTTGGTTCTTGTTGTGAACCATCAAAATTATCGGAAAAATCAACAGTCTCAGATTCAATATCTTCGAGCAAACTTTCATCTGTTAGGGATTGAAGACGTGATTCTGTATATCTCATAGCGGCAGGAGGATCATTATCTACGGACCCGAAGTTTCCATGTCCATCTATTAATGGCATTCTCATAGAAAAATCCTGTGCCATCCGCACTAATGCATCGTAAACAGCAGTATCTCCATGAGGATGGTACTTTCCCAAAACCTCTCCAACGACCCTCGCGCATTTTCTATAAGGCCTACCGCTTGTTAAACCAAGTTCATACATAGCATATAGGATCCTTCTATGGACTGGCTTTAATCCATCTCTTGCATCAGGGAGAGCACGTCCGACAATAACACTCATCGCATACTCTAAGTATGAGCGTGACATCTCATTTCTTAAATCAGTCTGAATGATTCGATCGTTATTTTCACTCAAACCAGAATTCTCAGAATCAACAATATCAGACATATAAAAAACCTTTATTTAATAATAATCCCTGATTGTCAGAATGAATAAAAAAAAACTAATAATTAATTTTCAAATACTCACATTTATACACAAATAATAAAAAAACTCTTTTGTTTTTCAATAATTATTGGATTATTACACCTTTAGTTGTTAATTTAATCAGAATAAATATAAAAACCGTGAATATTGAAATTGGTTTAAACAAAAAAGTTAGAAGAGCTTATGGTATTGATGAAATAGCGTTAGTTCCTGGGACTCGAACTCTTGATTATGATTTAACTAATCCTTCTTGGTCAATTGGAAATATTAAAAGAGAAATTCCAATTATTGCAAGTGCAATGGATAGTGTGGTTGATGTTGATACAGCTGTAGAGCTTTCTAAGTTAGGAGCTCTTGGTGTTCTTAATATGGAGGGTATTCAAACTAGATATGAAAATCCAAAAGAAATATTGAGCCAAATCTCATCTGTTGGGAAAAGCAAATTCGTTCCTCTAATGCAAAAAATATACAGTGAACCAATAAAAGAAGACCTGATATTTCAAAGAATTAATGAAATTAAAGAAAAAGGAGGGATAGCCGCTTTAAGTGGAACTCCTCAAGCTGCTATTAAATTTAAAAAAACACTGGTCAAATCAAAAATAGATTTGTTTTTTCTACAGGGAACAGTAGTTTCAACCGAGCATTTAGGTATGAACGGAAAAGAGACGTTAAATATTAAAAGTCTCTGCAAAACTTTAAAAATTCCCGTTGTTGCTGGAAACTGTGTAACTTATGAAGTCGCAGATCTACTTATGAAAGCAGGCGTAGCAGCCCTTATGGTGGGAATTGGTCCTGGCGCTGCATGTACTTCCAGAGGAGTTTTAGGAATCGGCATCCCTCAGGCAACAGCAATATCTGATTGCAGTTCAGCAAGAGATGATTATTTTGAAGAAACTGGTCGTTATGTTCCCATAATAGCTGATGGAGGAATTATTACTGGTGGAGATATTTGTAAATGTCTTGCTTGTGGTGCTGATGCTGTAATGATTGGTTCCCCTATAGCCAAATCGTCAAGTGCTCCAGGTAATGGATTTCATTGGGGAATGGCAACTCCTAGTCCAATTTTACCAAGAGGTACAAGAATTGAAGTAGGTTCTACAGGTTCTTTAGAAAGAATCATAAAAGGACCTGCATTACTTGATGATGGGACACATAATTTACTTGGAGCTATACGGACATCCATGAGTACTCTTGGAGCTAAAAATATTAAAGACATGCAAAAAGTAGAAATTGTTATTGCACCATCTCTCTTGACAGAGGGCAAGGTTTATCAAAAAGCCCAACAACTTGGAATGGGTAAATAACATAAAATCTTATCTGTATATGGAAAAATTTTCTTTTTAGGAGTTATCATTAAACAATGGGGGAAACCCCATACTCCTCACACACCAAATCGCCCGATTTATCGGGCTTTTTTAAGTTTGTTTTGTTACTTATGTGTTTTTATCTGTAATGAAATCATCACTTAAAAGAATAGCCTGCTAAATTTTCTTAAAGGAATATCTAAATTATGTCATCAGCCGCCGCCGTAACTGATTCTTCATTCGACAAAGAAGTTTTGCAAAGTGATCTGCCAGTCTTAGTTGATTTTTGGGCTCCATGGTGTGGACCTTGCAGGATGGTCGCACCAGTTGTAGAGGAGATTTCGAAAGACTTTGAAGGTAAAATCAAAGTATTTAAATTAAATACAGATGAGAATCCAAATGTTGCAAGTCAATATGGAATCAGAAGTATCCCGACCTTAATGATCTTCAAAGGTGGCCAAAAAGTTGACACTGTTGTTGGAGCGGTACCAAAAGCGACTCTCTCAAGTACCTTAACTAAACACTTATAAAATTAAGGTATTGTATAAAATAGGACTCATAGATTATGGGATGGGTAATATTCATTCTGTAACAAAAGCCTTAGAAAGTCTTGAACAAGAAATAACTTTAATTAAAAATAAAGATCAAACAAAAGACTGTAAAGCTCTAATACTTCCTGGCGTAGGTTCGTTTGACCCTGCAATTAAAAATCTCAAAAATACAGATTTAATTAGTGATATTAAAATTTGGATTAAAAGTGGTAAATCATTTTTAGGTATTTGCCTTGGATTACAACTACTTTTTGAATCAAGTGAGGAAGGATCAACTAATGGACTTGGAATAGTAGAAGGCCAAATAAAAAAAATCCCTGAATTATCTGATCAAAGAACCCCTCATGTTGGATGGTGCGAACTTATCCCTACAAGTACTAATAGCTTATTAAAAGAGAATGAATTAAATAATTGGGTATATTTTGTTCATTCTTATCATGCAGTGCCCTCTAATGTTAATTTAATAACTGCAAATGTTCGCTATGGTTCTGAAAAATTAACTGCAATGATAGAACGAGATAATTTACTGGCTTGCCAGTTTCATCCTGAAAAATCAGGGAAAACCGGAGAAAAACTTTTAAGTCGATGGGTTAAAAGTATTCAATAATACGATTTGTGATATATGAAAACAAATCTGAGGTTAATTGGAGGACGAAGACTTGAAAGCCCAAGAAATATTGATACTAGGCCAACAACCTTAATGGTTAGAGAAGCAATTTTTAATATTTTGAAAAATACCGTGGAAAATTCTAATTGGTTAGATTTATTTAGTGGAACCGGTGCTGTGTCATGTGAAGCCTATAATCATGGAGCAAAAAAAATTGTTGCAATTGAAAAAAATAAAAACAATTCAAAAATATGTTTAAAAAATCTTCATTCATTGCAAAATATAGATAATCGAAAAAAAGATATTGAAGTTATTTGTAAAGATGTATTAATTTGGACCAAGCCAAATACTGAGAGGAATATTTCCTCTTCAAATGATTTTGATAAAATAAAATTTGACTTTATCTATTTAGATCCCCCATATAGAGCTAATTACCATGAATTAGTTTTAAATCAAATATTTAACTGTAATTTTATAAAGAAAGGTACTATT
This sequence comes from uncultured Prochlorococcus sp., assembly GCA_902526435.1. GTDB lineage: Bacteria > Cyanobacteriota > Cyanobacteriia > PCC-6307 > Cyanobiaceae > Prochlorococcus_A. The sequence goes on from CABZLA010000007.1 coordinate 33,191, forward strand.
GTAATCTGCGAACATTCATTAGATATGGATATTAAGACGAATATTCTCTGGAAGATTTATGATGTTAGGTCTTATGGTCAATCTAAATTGACTTTTTTAATCAATATCTAACATTCCTGAGCCTCTTCTATATTGATTCCACGCGCTAACAAATAATCCAAGAAGGGTTATTGGAACTAATCCTAAAACTATTCCACATAAAAGAGGTTCAATCATTTTCTGGCATTTTTTTCATTTCTCATTCACAATTGTTACACAGAGACATTTTTTTGTGACAATATCTTCATCATCTGCAGCAGAAAAAACTTTGAAAACGAAAATCTGGAAACGGTTTTTTATTGTTTGTCTGATTTTATTAATTAGTGGCTCTTACTTTTATTTTAATCATGAAGAAAAAAATACATATATTCTTAAAACTCTTGAACTCAACGGTTCTGTTAAAGAAGGAGATACTCTCTTTAAAATGAATTGTGTTGGATGTCATGGTATTACTGCGAGAGGTTTAGTTGGACCAGATTTACATTCAATAACTTTGCGTTTAAATGATTCAGAAATCATAAAACAGGTTATTGAGGGAGTTACCCCTCCTATGCCAAGTTTTGAAATTGATCCTCAAAATATGTCTAATTTATTAACGTATTTACATAGCTTGTAATAAATTTGAAGAAAAAACGTATTAACGTGAATGTCGTATTGGTCGAGCCAAATGGACCTATAAATGTCGGAAGTATCGCAAGATTATGTTCTAATTTTGATGTTAATGAATTAAGGATTGTTTCTCCAAAATGTGATATTTGTTCCTTAGAAGCAAAAAAAATGGCTCTTAAAGGAAGTAGATATATTGATAATTGTAAAATTTTTAATAGTATTGAGGAGGCTATTTTTGATTGTGATTTGGTCCTTGCTACTTGTGGAAGAATTGATTTAAGTAATGATATTGAATGTGAATCTCCTGAGGAAATCTCTAAATGGATTTCATCTTTTGTTGAGATTAATAATTTAGGAATTTTATTTGGAAGAGAGGACAGAGGATTAAGTAATAATGAATTACTTTTTGCACATAAGATTCTTAATATTAAAACTTCTCAAAATTATCCTTCTTTAAACCTATCTCATGCAGTTTCAATAATCTTATATGAATTAAATAAATCTTCAACAAATAATTTAGAGAAAGATTTACAAGTTTTTGACCTTGCATCATCAAAACAAATTTATGAATCTTTTAAAGAAATAGAAGAAATGCTTATAAGAACTGGGTATCTTTTAGAACATACAGCTAATTCAAAAATAAGTAAATTTAAGAAATTTTTATTAAAAGCAAAGACATCTAGTCATGAAATTAATGTCTTGAGAGGAATCGTTCACCAAATTAATTGGTTTTTACATAATTCAAAAGGCAAGTAACTTTAAAAAGTTAAATGAAAATTGAAAAAAAATTGATGTCTTCTAGTTTAAAACCTTTTTTAAGATTGTAGTTTTGAATATATTCTAAATATCAGAGTTTACTGCGAAAATAAACTCTAAAAAATTTAATGAGATTAAGAAATGAATTTGTATATTAAGTAAGCTCAAATTTAGTCAAAAAGTTCAATTTAATTTGGATATTTACTAATAACATTTTCTGAAGTATCATCTGATGATCATTAGAAAATTAAGTAAAACTAAAGCTGTGAATACAACAAAGAAAAGAAGAGTTTTTCCTTTTACTGCTGTAATTGGTCAAGAAGAAATGAAATTAGCTCTTTTATTAAATGTTATAGATCCAAGAATTGGGGGAGTAATGATTATGGGTGACAGAGGAACTGGTAAATCTACTACTATAAGGGCGCTAGCAGACTTGTTACCAGCTATAGATGTTGTTAAAGATGATCCATATAATAGTTCACTTATAGATCCTGATTTACAGAGTAAAGAAGTTTTAGAGAAAATTGTACAAGGAGAAAGTTTGGAGAAAGATAAAAAACAAGTCCCAATGGTTGATTTGCCATTGGGGGCAACAGAAGACAGACTGTGTGGAACTATCGATATAGAAAAGGCTTTAAGCGAAGGAATTAAGGCCTTTGAACCAGGTCTATTAGCAAAAGCTAATAGAGGCTTGTTATACGTTGACGAAGTTAATCTACTTGACGATCATTTAGTTGATGTTCTTCTAGATTCTGCCGCATCTGGATGGAATACTGTTGAGAGAGAGGGGGTTTCAGTTCGACATCCTGCAAGATTTGTTTTAATTGGCTCTGGCAATCCAGAAGAAGGAGAACTTAGACCTCAGTTATTAGATAGATTTGGTATGAGCGTTGAGGTAAAGACAGTAAGAGATGCCGAATTAAGGGTTAAAGTTGTTGATCAGCGAACTTCATTTGATGATAATCCCGATGAATTCTCAATACGTGTTGAGAAACAGCAAGATGACCTTCAGCAAAAAGTTGTTAAAGCTCAAGAGATATTAAATTCAGTTCAATTGGATGATGATCTTAGATTAAATATATCTGCTATATGTGGCGAACTTGATGTTGATGGACTAAGAGGAGATATTGTAACTAACCGATCTGCAAAGGCAATTGCTGCATTTGAGGGAAGAACTGAAGTGCAAGAAGAAGATATCGCTAGAGTAATTACGTGTTCTTTAAGACATCGATTAAGAAAAGATCCCTTAGAGCAAGTTGATTCAGGAGAAAGAGTAATTCAAGCATTCTGTAAAGTCTTCGATTTAAATGAAAAAGATGACCTTTCCAGATTTCAATTATCATCGCAAGAATAATAAAGTGAGGATTATTGGAATTGATCCTGGATTAGGAAGAGTTGGATATGGAATTATTGAGATTAAAAATGAAAAAAAGATACTTCTTGATTGTGGTGTAATTGAAACTAATAAAACTAAAGAAGAATGTGATAGACTTTATGAAATTTTTATTGATCTTAATACATTAATTGATCAGTGGAAACCTGATATTGCAGCGGTAGAGAAGTTTTTCTTTTATAGATCTAGTACTACCATTAGTGTCGTTCAGGCTCGGGGCGTAATAATGATGGTATTTGCTGCAAAGAGCATCAAAGTTAGTGAGTACGCACCATCTCAAGTCAAGCTCACTATTGCAGGCTCTGGCAAAGCATCCAAGAAGGAAGTTGTTGAAGCGGTAATGTATAACCTAAATTTAACCCATGCCCCAAAACCAGATGACTCTGCAGATGCACTAGCCATAGCCCTAACAAAGTTAAATGAAGAAGGATTTAATTAAAGATAAATTATGATCATCTCAGAAAAAAAGAATTTTGAGAGGAAATTCTTTAAAAAATTGAGAAGTAAAAGTACAGCTTTTGAAATGAGAAATGTTGAAATTAATGTAAAAAGATATGTTGATTCAATTTTTAGTAAAGATTTAAAAAAAAAATATATTGGAATTTATTGGCCTCTTGAAAACGAAGTTGATTTAAGAAGTCTTGGAGATCAATATTTGTTAGCCTTGCCAAGATGTGAAAAATATAAGAAACTCTCATTTTGTCTCTGGGATAAGAAACAATTATCAAAAGATTCACATGGGATACTAGCTCCTGATTCTTCAAATAAATTAAGTTATGAAGAAATTAGTATGATTTTTATCCCGTGTCTATCCGTTGATAAAAACTTAATAAGATTAGGTTACGGTGGAGGATATTTTGATAAATTAAGGGAGGATAAGAATTGGAGAGATATTCCTTGTATTGGAATCTTAACTTCTAATTGTGTAAGCCATAAATTATTGACAAGAGCCGATTGGGATATCCCTCTATCAGGTTTTATTACGGAAAAAGAAATATTAGTTTAATGTGTGTTTAATTTAATTTTAGTGGTTATATAAGAATGGAAAACAAAGAAACTTATACTGAATTATTTAAATTAGTTGAGAAGCTAAAAAATGCAAAAGATCCCAAGAGAAAATATGAATTTATTTTATGGTTAGGTAAAAAATTAAAAGTTCCAAATAACAGTATTTTAATTCCTGAAAATAAAGTTCAAGGATGTGTTTCTGAAGTCTTTGTTAAAGCAAGTTTTCAAGAAGGTAAAGTTTATTGGGAAGGCTATTCTGATGCTTTAATAACAAAAGGTTTACTTGCATTCCTTATCAATGGAATGAATGAATTAACCCCAAAAGAAGTCGTTAATATAAACAATAAATTTATAGAAGATACTGGTTTAAAAGCTAGTTTAACTCCATCAAGATCAAATGGTTTTTTAAATATTCTCTTAAAAATGCAGTCTCAGGCAAATGATTTTTTGTCGGAATAATAATATAAAATTGAAATTATAATAAAATATAACAAATGCAAAAATGTAAAATCGGAATTATTGGTTTTGGAACTGTAGGAAAAGGTATTTATAAAATCCTAAAATCGAAAAACGACTTACATCCAATTTTAAAAGATATAGAAATCATAGGAATAGCTGTTAAAAATATCAACAAAAAAAGGGAAATTGAATTAGAAAATAATCTATTAATAAATGATCCTTATGAATTAATTAAAGATCCAAAGGTTGATGTAATTGTAGAAGTAATGGGTGGGACAGATATAGCCAAGGATATTATTCTTAAATCGTTAAAGGCTCGAAAATCAGTAGTTACAGCTAATAAAGCGGTAATTGCAAGATATGGTAGTGAAATATATTCTACAGCTGCTAAGAATGGTGTTTATGTTTTAACAGAAGCAGCAGTATGTGGAGGGATACCAGTAATTGAGCCTTTAAAAAGATCTCTTAAGAGTAATCAAATAAATAAGATGGTTGGGATAATAAATGGTACTACAAATTTTATACTTTCAAAAATGACAAATGAAAAAGCTGATTATAAGGCAACATTACAATTAGCTCAGAAACTTGGTTTCGCAGAATTTGATCCAACTGCTGATGTTGAAGGACATGATGTGGCTGATAAGATTTCAATTCTTACTGAACTCGCATTTGGAGGAAAAATTAATAGAGATTCAATTTGTACAGAGGGTATTAATCAAATAGATACTAAAGATATTGAATATGCCAATAAACTAGGTTTTGAAATAAAACTTTTAGCCTTTTCTGAAAGAAATAGTACAAACATAAATAATTCTCTCTCGCTAAATATTTGGGTAGGTCCTTCTTTAATTCCCAAATCTCATCCTTTAGCAACGGTTGATGGTGTGAACAATGCCATCCTTATAGATGCAGATCCACTAGGGGAAATAATGTTGTACGGCCCTGGTGCGGGAAGTGGACCAACAGCCGCTTCTGTTGTCTCTGATATCTTAAATTTGCAGGCTTCATTATCAAAAGATGAGCCCTCAATTGATCCATTATTATCATTTAATTTTTGGAGAGACTGTCATATTATAGATTTTAATCAAATATCAAAAAAGAATTATCTCAGAATTATTTGTTTAGATAGTCCAGGAGTAATTGGTAAGATTGGAGATCTTTTTGGTAAGAATGATGTATCAATAGAATCAATTGTCCAATTAGATGCAAGTGAAAATAAAGCAGAAATAGTTGTTATCACACATGAAGTCTCAAATGATAAATTTGAAAAATCAAAGAAGGAAATAAATGCACTTTCTGAAGTTGAATTAATTGCTAGCCAATTAAGTTGTATTTGAAAAAAACATTTGCATATCTCTCTTTAGCTTGTTAAACCAAAGAGAGGAAATGTATTTATGTAATGAGTTTTTCAAAATTAGTAGAAATTAAAAAAAATTTTAAATTTAATCCAAATAACAGTTGTAAGAACCTCTATAAAGGAGCGTGTGTGAAGATTAAAAATAGTCAAAAGACATTTCAGGTTGTAGGAATTAATCCAGAGAGTAAAGTTTGTTGGATAAGAGAGTGGCCCTTCGCTTTAGAAGTTAATAAGACATTCTCCTTGGAAATTAATCAAATTACACTACAAACCTATTGCTCTGATACTTTTAATGAAAAGTAAATTTCTGAAAAATCAAATGTTATGCACAATAATTTTTTAATAGCCTTATTCGTTTTTTTAATTTCTTTATCACAATATTCTTGCGTTTCTAATAATAAATCCAAAAGAATTATAGTTGCAAGTTCAGGTAAAATTGAATCCTTAGATCCTGCTAGGGCAAGTACTCTTAAATCACTACAATTATTAAGTTCGCTTGGTGATACTTTATATGAATTAAATTCTGAAGGAGAATTGATTCCTGAATTGGCATCAGGAATGCCAATTTTTTCAAAAGATAAATTACAAATAATAGTTAATCTAAAAGAAAATGTTCTTTTTCATGATGGAACTTTATTTAATTCAAATGCTATAAAGTTTTCTTTTGAAAGATTTAAAAGAATCGGAACAATGAACTATATCTTAGGGAATAAAATAAAATCTATAGAAACTCCAAGTGAATATAAGGTAATCATTAATCTAAATAAACCGTCAAGCTCTGTTAATGGTTTACTTACATCTATAAATTTAACACCTATTTCACCTACTTATTATAAAGATTATTCTGATAAATTTTTAAATGATAAATTTGTTGGAACAGGTAAATATATATTGAAGAGATTTTCAAATGAAATTCAAATAATTGATCCAAATTTAAATTATTGGAGTGATAAACCTAATAATGAAGGTATTAGTTTTATTGGATATTCCAACTCTTCTTCTCTTTTCGGAGCTCTAAGAAGTAAACAAATTGATGTTCTTTTATCAAATTCAATAGATGATATTCAAAGAAATAATTTAAATTTATTAAGCAATAACAATGAAATTAAAGAAGGAAAAAGTCCTGCTACAGAAATAAGTTTTATTAGTCTAAGAACAAATTCTTATCCCTTAAATAATCTTAATGTAAGGTTGGCTATTGCTAAAAGTCTTAATAGGGAATTCATTAGCGATAAGGTTAGTTATGGATTAAGGCAACCCTCAAGATCACTTGTTCCCCCAATTTATAAAAAAAATAAGAAAGAATTATGGCCAAAATATAATCCCTTAGAAGCAAAAGTTTTACTACAAAAAGAAGGTTACTGTAACGGCAATGTTTTGGATTTTCCTCTTACTTATAGGTCTAACGTACCTGCAGATAAACTTATTGCTCTTTCTTGGCAAGAACAAATAAAAAATATTTTGAATGAATGTATTAATATTCAACTCAACGGTGTAGAGTCCACAACTATTTATAAGAATCTAAATTTGGGAATATATACAGCGGTTATCCTTGATTGGACAGGTGCATATTCTGACCCCGAGGCATATTTAACACCCCTTCTAAGCTGCAGTGAAATAGATGGTAAAAACTGTAAAAAAGGAGAATCTGTTTACAGCGGAAGTTTTTGGGGATCAAATACAGTAGAAGATTTATTTCTTGATAGCGAAAATTTAAACGGTAAAGAAAGATTAGCGAAATTAATTGAAATAGAGAAAATAGCTTCAGAATCAATACCTTATATTCCAATATGGGTTTCATCTCAAATAGCTTGGTCGCAAAATGAAATTTCAAAACCTATCTTTAATGGTGCAGGAATTATTTTAATGAGTGATCTCAAATTTATTAATGAGTAGAGATCTTAATAAACTTTTAAAATATTCTTTATTAAAGATTTCTTTAATACCTTTAATGTTATTGATTATATCTACATTAGTTTTTATTTTGTTGAGAGTTGCGCCAGGAGACCCAGTTGACGCAATTTTAGGATCTGGAGCTAATGAAGCTTCAAGAGAAATACTTAGATATAAATTAGGGTTAAATGAATCTCTTCTTAGTCAATATCTTTCTTACATTAATAATATTTTGCAATTAAATTTTGGAGAATCTTTAAGTACTCAAGAACCGGTTCTTGATATTATTCTTAAATCATTACCAGCGAGTTTAGAACTAGGTATCTTTTCAATATTCTTCGCAATTTTGATAGGCTTTCCGCTTGGTTTTTTTGGTTTAAAAAATAAAGGAAAAAAAGGAGACTACATATCTAGAGTAATAGGAATCTCTTCATATGCAATTCCCCCATTCTGGGGGGCAATTTTAGCTCAATTAATATTTTCGGTATATTTAAGAATTTTTCCAATTGGTGGGAGGTTCCCAATCACTTATAGCCAATCTAAAATTACAGGCTTTCTAGTTTTAGATAGTCTTCTAAATAATAATCTTATCTATTTAAGAGAAAGCTTATATCATCTTGCGCTTCCTTCAATAACTCTTGGGTTTCTTTTGAGCGGAATTTTTAGTAGATCCTTAAGAATAAATTTAGACAAGACACTAAAAAGTGATTATGTAAATGCAGCTTTATGTAGAGGAATTTCAAGAAGGAAAATTATCTTAAATCACTCTTTACCTAATGCACTTTTGCCTATTGTTACGATTTCAGGCTTAACAATAGCTTCTTTAGCAGGAGGAGCGCTTCTTTTTGAAGTTACTTTTTCCTGGCCAGGGATAGCTTTAAGGTTACATGAAGCTATTTCCCAACGGGATTATACTGTTGTTCAAGGAATTGTAATTATCACCTCTTTACTAATAGTCTCATTGAATCTTTTTGTGGATATTTTAATTGCTGTATTAGATCCTCGAATTGAATACTAATTTTTGATTATTGCTTTTAAAGTCTTTCTATCTAAAAGATGAAAATCCAGATTACTTTCTGTTTGATTTTTAGTAACTTTAATGCTTTCATTATTTTTTTTATTTTCTAAAAACTCTATGATAACTTTTAAAGATAAATTTTGAAAAGAGTAAGGATTAGATCCAATAAAAGATTTTTTGATTTTAAAAATATCATTATTTTCGATCTTTTCTGAATACTTATCATTGATTCTTATAGGTGAAAAATGACTTGATCCCTCAATAATCAAGAATCTATTTAAAGGATTATTAGTCGTAGATAAAAATACTTTGAATTGCTCACTTATTAAGGGAGTTATGAGATCATAAGTCCCTCCAATTAACAGTACTGGAATCTCAATTCCAGAATTTTTTTCATTTGGCCAGATTAGGCTGCCAAATGAATTAAATCCTATGATTCCATTTGCTTTCTTTGAATTGATTATTTCGGGTAATGGAATTTCGTTTAATTGACATTGGAGTAATTTTGATAAATTTGTTATTGCAAAATCTTTTAAAGCTAAATCACATCTTTCTTCAAAGTCATCTTTAGGTAAATCACCTTCATATAAAAAAGCTATTAAAGCTCCTAATGAATGTCCCATTAAAATATAGGAATCATTGGCTAATCCTAATTTTCCATTATTATGCGCTTTTATTACTGTATCTAAATCTTTGATACGGTATAAGAAAAAGTCAGCACTTGTTGGAATTGTATTCTTACCTTCGATAACTTCTAAAAAAGCTTCTGAATTACTTCCTTCATGGTCTATAAATACTACGGGCCAACCTCTCTTACTTAATCCAATGCCAATCCATCTGAAATTATCAATATTTCCTCCAAGTCCTGGCATAAATATAATTAGATCTTTATTTGATGTGCTGTTCTTATTTTTCCATAATTCAATTTTTAAAGGCTCACCTCTATGAGGCGAATAAATTTTCTTATTTATTTTTATAAGATCTGAATCATCTTTATAGACTTTTTTCTTAGAAAAAGAGTTATTGGTTTTTTCTAATGAATTTAATTTTAGGTTTAGAATTTGTTGCTTTGCTAATTCCTTTTTCCATGAAGAAATTATTAAAATTAAATTATCAATATCTAATGAAATTTCTTCTGATGGTAATGCCTTTATAATGTCCAAAGTCGAAACTTCATTTTTAACTTCCAACAAACTTTCTATTGTATTAAAAACCTTAATACCATCTTTGTCATTAGGAACCAAAATAGTATTACTTAATTCTGAAAGAATCTTTCTACCTACCCAACTTCTTAATACTTGCCTGTTTAAACTTTCTTCTTTAAATACTGGGAATTTTAAAAATTTTGATATCTCAAATACTTTTAAAAATCCATTTTGCTTAAACCAGTCTATTACTTCTGTAGAATTATCCTTATAATTCTCTAAGTTTAATAACTGATCTATAGTTAAAGGGATTGACATCTCTTCGAACTTGATATTTATCTTTTCAGCGGCTATTACATCTTTTGCTGAACAAAAACTAAAGAAACTTAAAAAAAGTATAAAAATGAATTTCAATTGTGTTTATTCCGAATAAATTTCTTACAAGTAAACTTTGGTGGAGTCAATTTCCCTTTCATTTAAGGTTAATTACTAAAATAAGATTTTTTGCTTCATTTGGAGCGGGAGGCGTGATTTATTTAACATCCCTTATTTTTAATAATATTGGATTGTCAGCAACAGAAATTGGTCTAGGTTTTACGATATCAGCAATCATAGGTACTTTAACAAGAATCCTTACTGGGAATTACCTAAATAAAACAGGCAAAATTCTAAATCCTTTAGTTATCTCTTCATTCATAAATATTGCTGCAGGTTTTTGTTTAATTATTTCAAAAGATATTTACTTTTACATCCTAGGTCAAGCTTTTATTGGAGCGGCCGCTGGGATATATTGGCCTACTGCAGAATTTGTAGTTCCATATTTTTGTCAACCTATTGATACTAGAAAAGCTTATGCCCTCGTAAGAACTTCTGAGGCTTTGGGGATATTTTTAGGAGTATTTATTGGTGGATTTATGAATAATTTTATTTATCTCAAATCAATTTTTTTTAATGATATATTTTGCATGCTTTCAATTATTTTCTTGATTTTAAGAAATAAAAAGTCGATAAAAACAACTTTAGAGAACTCTCAAAAAAAGGCTTTAGATCATCTTAAAATCTATCAAGAGAGGTGGAACAAAAATTCAACCATAATAGTTTTATCTGTAATATTGATAACTACATCTCTTGCTTTAATTCAGGTGACATTACCACTTGATCTTGTTAAGGGTGGAGTTATAAGAGATGTCTTAAATGAACAAGTTATTAGTTTTATCATTTCTTTTCAGTTGATCTTATTATTAATTTTACAATGGCCAATTGGTTCATGGATATCAAAAAAAGGAAAATTATTTGGCTTGAAATTTAGCTTAATTAACTTTTCTTTCGCCTCATTGTTGTTATTTATTTCTAGTTATTTAAATATTGCAGCTTTTTATTTCGTGTTTTTTGCAATCGTTTTAATAAGTTTAGGCACATCTTCCTTCCTCCCAACATCAACAGATGTTGTTTTCAGTATTGCTCCTTCAAATAAAAAAGGTTATGCATTAGCACTGTTATCTCAATGTTTTGCAATGGGATATTTTTTTGGGCCGTTTATTTCTGGGAGGGTACTAGATCTTTTTGGTTATGCATCAATTATGTGGGTAGCGATTTCATTTATTTGTTTTTTTATGTTTGCGTTGATATTTAATAAATCATTTTAATAGTTTTATTATGAATAATATTTATTTTTTTCCTATTTCAATTATTCTTCTTTCTCTAAGAAATAAGAAAAAAGGGGCGGAGAAAGCAAATGCTATTAAAAAAGTTCCAATGTAAACAACCCACATATTTTTTATATGTAATTTTTTAGATTCATTTACTATCCAAATAAAAACTGCAGTAGCCCCAACCAATAAATCTCTTGAAATGGATTGAGCTGCTGGATTGGCATTTGCTAATGAAATAAAATTTTTAATGTCAAAACTATTTCCATATTCAATAGCAAAATCATAATTTGCCATCATGGGAAGGATTGCCCCAAGGATTGATAGAAAAAGGTAAAGATACGATAGTTTTTGTCTATTATCTTTTAGTATGTTTAATGAATCCATATGCAAATGATATATATCCTAATAATAGTATTTAAAAACTTATGATTGAAGAAGAAAATAATAAAGTTCAGGATTTTAAATTTATAAAAGGGAATTTAAAATTTGCTGTTATTGGACATATCGAGTGGATAAATTTTATTGAAGTAGATCAATTACCTAAACCAGGTTTAATCTCTCATTCTAAAAAATCTTTAGAATATCCAGCCGGTGGAGGATCAGTCATAGCTAAAAGACTACGGGAATTAACAAATAGCGAAGTCCATTTCTTTACAGCTTTAGGGAATGATTTTTATGGCCAGCAATGTTTAAATATTCTTGAAAATATGGATATTAAATTACATGTAGCATGGCGAGACAAACCAACCAGAAAAGGTTTCAGTGTAATTGACTCTGATGGTGAAAGATCTATCACTATTATTGGGGATAGATTATCTCCTAATCATAATGATGATTTAGATTGGGCTACTCTTGATGATATGGATGGGGTCTTTATTACAGCAGCCAATAAGGAATTATTTAAAAAATCAAGGGTAGCCAAAACATTATGTACCACTCCCAGAGTAGGGTTAAATATAATTAATGAATCCGGGATATTCTTAGATGGATTAATTGGAAGTAATCTTGATCCCGGAGAAGTTTTTTCTTTAAGTGAATTAAAATTAAAACCGAAATATGTTTTTAAAACAGAAGGAGAGAATGGTGGAATAGTATTTCCAGGAGGTAGATATAAAGCTATTAAAAGTAAAAAAAATAAGGTTGATTCATATGGATGCGGCGATTCTTTTGCAGCCGGAATTCTTTATGGACTTTCCTCAGATTGGAATATAGAAGAAAGTTTAAATCTTGCTAAAATAATGGGTAGAAATTGCAGTGAACATTTTGGACCATATAAAAATGGTAACAACTATGGTTAGGTGAATTTTTGATGAATAATTTGTTAAATAAAAAAAGAAGTTATCTTGTTGATTCAATTATGATTTTCTTCTTATTAATCTCTTTTTTGGTTTTTGAATCTCTAAAAACTTTATCTGGAATTTTTACCTATGGGATTTTTAAAAAGGAAATATTAACCACTAAAAGCAATTTAGGATTTGATTTCAAAATTAAAATTAGATGAATATATATTTAATTGGCTTTGCTTGTGCTTTAGTTTTAATTTTAATAATTAAAAAAATTACAAATATAAAAAAAAATAAGAATATTAAGTTATCTAAATTTAAAAAGAAACTTCTAAGTAAAGAGTCATATATTGAAAAAATTTTTTCACGCGATGATGAAAAAACATTTTCTGATCCGAATATTAATATCAATATAGGAATTTATGATAATGAAGATATTACAAATAGAAAATCTAATATTCATAGAGCAAGACTCTCAAAATTTAAGAAGTCAAAATTAAATGGAGAAACTATATTTATAGATCCAGATCAAAAGATCTATAAATATATAAATGGGAAGAAAAAATTTATCTAATATAAAACTACTTAATTACATTCAAGACTATCTCTAGTAGAAACTCCTGTAGTTGGATTAATTCCTTCAGCAATTTTGCAAAGATTTCTCTGGTCTTCACTATCCAGAATCGCGTAAGAAAAATCTGCTCCTTCTATTTGAGCACCAGCAAAGCTACTCCCAGAAGCTATCATATTTATCAAAATGGAATTCCTTAAATCTGTTTTTTGGAAATTCACTCTATCTGCGAGAGTATCAGTTAAATCTATTCCATTAAGATTGGAACCTTTTAAGTCAGATAAAGTTAACGTTGTTCCATGAAGATCGACTTCACTAAAGTCAGCATCTCTTGCTACCGCTCCTGCTATTGAGGACAAATGAAGATCCTCACCATGAAAATCAAAACCAGTAATATTAGATCTTACGTAACTAGGAACCTCATCTCCCTCTCCTTTAGTGGCCACATTTGCACCTGCAAAAACAGGAGAGGTAAAAATCAGAAAAGAAAAAGTCAGACATAAAAAGTATTTCAAAAAGCTAAATCGATTCATGTTGAGATTTTACAGTGTCTTTATCTTATCTCAATAAGATAATGATTTAAATTGTTTTTAAAATTTGAATAAAGTTTTTAAAGTTATTTAACACTATAAATTTTAAATTTAGGTTGTAAATTTGTTATGCAATCGTGAAGTTTTTTATTATCTTTGCTATTGGTAACTTTGAATTCAGATTCAACACTTCCTTCCTTATCTCTTATAGCTTGATTTAAAACAACAGAACCATTTTCATCAGAAACAGATCTATGAAAAGTTCCTCTAGGGATTTTCAAGATTAATCCACATGATTCTAATCTTACTTTGTAGAAAGGATATTCCCAGTCTAAGTTTACGAGATAAAAAGTTCTTCCTCCTGAAATAGCTAAAAGGTTATCCTCTTGTTTGTGATGAATATAAAACTGCCAATTACCTAATTCTTTATCATTAGGTGGACTCACAGCTGGCCCATTATGAATTACTAAGTCTCTAAAGTTTGAGTTATTAATACTAATATCGAAAAATCTGACATCTTCCGTATCACGAAATTTTTCGTAACTTTTCAATTCAAACATTTCAGATTTGTTTGGCTTGGCAAGTTCGATTTTTAAATTTGAGTTCAATTTATTTAAAATATTAATTAAATGAAAACAGATAAATTTTGAAGATAACGTATCAGTTAACACCAATTAAGGAACACCTCTATTAAATTAATTATTAAGGTTAATTTTTAAATATCCTTCAAAATAATTGTAAAGATTAAGAGGCTTAATTAATTAAAAATTTCTAAAGGCTTTATTTCCCATGTCAAATTATTCTTAAGGTTTGTTTTGCCTCTAAAGTTTCCAGTAATAACTGCTGTTAGGTTCGATTTTGAAGAAGATACTAATGTTAAATACCTTTCGTCTATTAATCCTTTACCGCTTGGATCAAAACCTCTCCATCCTGCTCCAGGGATATATAATTCAGCCCATGCATGTAATTCAAATTCTTTTGGTAAAGGATCTTCAAAATGATAACCACTAACAAATCTGCTTGGTATTCCGACTGATCTGCATGACTCAACCATTAGCATTGCTAAGTCTCTGCATGACCCAACCCTTTCTCTAAGAGTCCTGCTCGCTGGCCATGCTGGGCCAGTATGTCTTTTCGTATACTTAACTCGATCCTGAATAATTTCTATAAGTTGAAATGTAAAAGATAAGGCATTATTGCTACTTCCTGCTAATGACTCTTGCGCTAATTCAACAGCAGAAGGATCATGCTGCCCATTTGGCATCCATCCTTCCAAAGCGCCCTGAAGATCTCTATTAATGATACTTCTACAAAAGGGTAATGTAAGGTCCCTTTCTTTTACACCATCAAGAATGCAAGGATGTTTAAGTGTCTCAACCTCGCTTATTGCTTTGATAGATAATGAATCGGTATATCCCTCAAAGGTAATTCTGTTAATCTCTTCACCACTGGCGGCAAGCAAAGGATAAAGAATTTTAGGATTTGGAGATATATTT
>CABZLA010000008.1 GCA_902526435.1 uncultured Prochlorococcus sp.
GTTTTTCTTACTGTTAGATTTGAGGTAGCCATGCAGACAATGGCTATTTCGATCATATTTACCTAATACTATTATTTATTCCAATGAAACATTTTGCAGATCTTTTATTAAATAAAAATAATTCTAAATCCAATGATCAAGTTCCTTTTATCCAAAGAAGAAGAGGAATCGAAATAAAGTCTTCAAGGGAAATAAATTTGATGAAGAAATCGAGCAAGATTGTTGGGACAGTTTTGAGAGAAATAAATGACCTCATAAAACCAGGAATGAGTACAAAAGATTTGGATGATTTTGCAGAAAAGAGGATAAGAGAGATGGGTGCTGTGCCAAGTTTCAAGGGTTATCATGGATTCCCATCAAGTATTTGTTCAAGTATTAATAATGAAGTTGTTCATGGTATTCCAAACAAAAATAAAATAATTAATGATGGAGATCTCGTTAAAATTGATACTGGGGCCTATGTAGATGGCTTTCATGGAGATAGTTGTATTTCTATTTGTGTTGGTGAAGTAAGTGAGCAA
Organism: uncultured Prochlorococcus sp.; assembly: GCA_902526435.1. Classification (GTDB taxonomy): domain Bacteria; phylum Cyanobacteriota; class Cyanobacteriia; order PCC-6307; family Cyanobiaceae; genus Prochlorococcus_A. Next base: position 522 of record CABZLA010000008.1, read on the forward strand.
GCCCAAAAACTTAGTGATGTAGCCCTTAAAGCATTGTTTGCCGGGCTTTCGAAAATTAAATCAGGTAATACTCTGCTTGATATCGCCGGAGCAATTGAAGATATTGTTAAATCAAATGGATTCAGTGTAGTTGAGGACTATACAGGTCATGGTGTAGGCCGAAACCTTCATGAAGAACCATCTGTTTTTAATTTCCGAACTAACGAATTACCTAATGTTGTTCTTCGTGAAGGTATGACATTAGCTGTAGAACCTATTGTTAACCAAGGCACCAAGTTTTGTAAAACTTTAAATGACAAATGGACAGTAATAACAAAAGATGGAAATTTATCAGCACAATGGGAACACACAATTGTTGTAATGAAAGATGGTATAGAAATTTTGACAGATAGAGATTTTTAGTTACTAATCTTAGATATTTTTAAAAATTTACAATATAAAAAAAAATATAACTCTTTAATGGGAAATAGAATGTAGGAAAGAGGGTTAGGACTAATGATTATTAAAAAAATATTTAAATTCGCAATATTGTAAATGCCATTAGATACAAATTTTGCACTCATAATTCCAATTGGGTTTAATTCTGACTTGAAAGGACCTAAGATAATTTTTTTAATTTTTAATTTTTTCTTATTATTATTATCTAAGAGGTTTTTTTTAAAGGAAACGAGTTGACCGATAAGCGATTTACTTATTTCGTATGATGGATTTAAAGCTGGGAATATTTCTGCTTCTGAAGTATTTATCCAAATTTCCTTTGCAATTGGGGAGTTGTTTTTGAAAGTAATTTCTTCAAATAAATTTAGAAATTTTAATTTACTTAAAGCATTTATTTCTATTGAATTTTCAAAATTTGAATTTTCTTTACTTATTTCGTAGATTCCATGGTTCAAAATTAAGATATCAATTTTTTTTAGGTGCTCTTTTAATAAGAATTCTTTCCCGCATTGCCATTCAATCCATTCATTGGGAGAGTCGTTGTTTATTTCATAATTATTTTTACTATGAGTAAATCCTATAACTTTATATCCTTTCCCCCGAAATATTTTTGTTAATTCTTTCGCTAATGCTCCTGAAGCGCCGGTAATTCCAATAGTTTTTAATTCTCTCATTATGTAATTGAATTTTGTAAGACTCTTTTCATAGATCCAAATAATATAAATTATTTTACTTTGCACTATGTTTTTTAATTTATTTGATTAAAAGTATTAAATAAATAATTGTATAGTTCTTAAAAAAATATTATCTTAAATCTATGAATAAATTAATTCGTTCATTATGAGTCAGATATTATTAATTGGTTCCTGTGAGCCATTTAGTGGTAAGTCAGCATTAGTACTGGGAATATCAAAAAAACTTTTAGAACAAGGAAAAAAAATACGTGTAGGAAAACCATTAGCAACTTGTATTGAACTTACTAATCTTCCTTCAATGACTTATGAAGGACTAATAGATGATGACGTTAAATTTATTGGTTCTACATTAAATCTTGCAGAAGAAAACTTAATTCCATCAGTAGGATTGTTAGATAATATATCTGCTGAGAAAAGAATTACGAATAAAGACTTAAGTCCGGGTAAAGGGTTTGAACAAATAGAGGCGTTAGTAAATGACGATTTTGAAGGGTTAAATATTCTTGAAGCTGCAGGCAGCCTCAATGAAGGAATGATTTATGGTTTGAGTCTTCCACAACTTGCAAAACATTTAAACGCAAAAGTCCTAATTGTTAATCTATGGGAGGATAGTAAAAGTGTAGATGCTTTACTAGACGCAAAAAAACAATTAGGAGATAATTTCGCAGGAGCCATATTGAATGCTGTTGTTCCTGAGCAAGTTGAAAAAATAAAAAATAAAATAATACCCTCTCTCCATGAGATGAACATAAAAGTATTTGGGGTGATGCCCAAATCTCCTTTACTCAGAAGCGTCACTGTAGGGGAACTTATAAGAAGGTTAGATGCAAAAGTAATTTGCTGTCCAGAAAAAGAACAATTACTCGTTGAAACATTAAGTATTGGTGCTATGGGAGTCAACTCTGCTATGGAATTTTTTAGGAGGAGGAGAAATATGGCTGTCGTAACAGGAGCCGAAAGAACTGATATTCAACTTGCAGCTTTAGAAGCGTCTACCCAATGTTTAATTCTTACTGGTTTGGGTGAACCTCTATTACAACTGATCCACAGAGCGGAAGAGTTAGAAGTGCCAATTTTAAAAGTAGATTTAGATACTCTTGCTTCAGTGGAAATTATTGAACAAGCTTTTGGACATGTCAGGATACATGAATCAATAAAGGCATCATATGCTGTTCAATTAGTTCAAGAGCATGTAAATCTAAAAAATATTCTTGAAACTATAGATTTTCCCTGCAATTTTTCAGATAAATGCTAATTTCAAATGTAGTAACCATTTTATTTTGAGTCGTTCTTTAGACCTACCCTCAACAGAAGGTGTTGATACCTTAGCTCAGGAACTTGCAAAACTTAAGGATAATGGGAAAAGAAGGATTGCTTTTTTGGGTAGTAGACATGTACCTGTAGTTGACATTCACTTGATCGAACTAATTGCAAGATCATTAGCGGAAGAGGGTCATACTATCCTTACCTCAGGATCTCAGGGAGTTAATGCCGCAGTAATAAGAGCTGTTTTAGGTATTAATCCGTCTTTGCTGACTGTTCTTTTACCACAGAGCCTGGATAAGCAATTACCTGAAATTAAAAACCAACTAGAGAGCGTTATTCATTTGGTTGAGAAAAGCGAAAATGATGAGTTACCTTTACAAATGGCAAGTAGTCTTTGTAATCAAGAAATTATTAATAGATGTGATCAATTAATTTGTTTCGCTTTTCACGATAGTGAAACTTTATTAAATAGTTGTAGATGTGCTGAAGAAATGGGTAAGATTGTTAGTTTGTTATTTTTTGATTAAATTAACTCCTATTATTTTTTTTTAAGTTTATTTAGGGCGATAATTTAATTAGTTTAAAATTTAAGTAATGGCAGAAAATTTTTCATTTGATGTGGTTTCTGATTTTGATAGACAAGAATTGGTCAATGCTTTGGATCAAGTTAAGAGAGAGATTTCTCAAAGATATGATCTTAAAGGAACAGATACTTCCTTGGATTTAGAAAAAGACAACATTTTTATAACTACAAATAGTGAATTAACTCTAAATTCAGTGATTGATATTATTAGACAAAAGGCAATAAAAAGAAAACTCTCTTTAAAAATTTTTGATTTCAATATTATTGAAGTAGTAAGCGGAAATAAAGTAAAGCAAACCATCACTTTAAAGAAAGGACTTAATCAGGAAATTGCAAAAAAAATCAGTAAAAATATGAGAGATGAAATTAAAAAAATCAATGTAAGTATTAATGGAGAATCATTAAGAGTTATGAGCAAAAGCAAAAATGATCTTCAATTAGCAATTAAGTTACTTGAAAATTTGGAAGAGACATATAAAATTCCTCTGCAAGCTAATAATTATCGATAACATGTTAATAATTAAGACTTTAAAATGACTGATTATTCAAAATCTCTTCTTGATTCATTGTGCTTAAAAATAAAAGATTATCCACGTTTTTCATTAATAGAAATTGAGAAATTTTGCTGGATGGCTGCCCATGAGCATAAGCATGGAGTCTTACCTTCTGAATACGATATAAGAGAAATAGATGAGGATCTTTATTTACAATTATTGAAGAAATTTAAAGCAAAATAATTTATAAAATTTATTTGTTAATTACGTAAACTAATTATTAAAAAAATATTTTAATTAAATACTTATTAATGCATTAATTAATTTCTTTAAATATGATTATTAAAAAGCATATTTAAATGTCAACATCTTTCAAAAATGTAACTCCAACCGGTCCGGGAGGAACAGCAACGCTACTAATTGTTTTATCTTTTACCGGATTTCTTTTGCTTACACAATCATTATTCGTTGTACCCTCTGGACAAGTAGCTGTGGTAACTACTCTGGGTAAAGTAAGTGGCGGTTCTAGAAGACCAGGATTAAATTTTAAAATCCCATTTGTTCAGTCAGTATTTCCTTTTGATGTTAAAACTCAAGTCCAACCTGAAAAATTTGAAACCTTAACAAAAGATCTTCAAGTTATTAGAGCTACGGCTACTGTTAAATATTCTGTTAAACCAGGAGAAGCAGGGAGGATTTTTGCAACAATTGCGAGCAGAAACAGTGATGTTTACCAAAAAATTGTTCAGCCTTCTTTGCTTAAAGCCCTAAAATCTGTTTTCTCTCAATATGAATTGGAAACAATAGCAACAGAATTTAACGTTATCTCTGAAAAAGTCGCTTCTACCGTAGCTGAGGAATTGAATTCTTTTGATTATGTAGATGTTAAAAGTCTAGATCTTACTGGATTAGAAATTGCCGAGGAATATAGAGCAGCTATTGAACAGAAACAAATTGCAGGACAGTTACTTTTAAGAGCTAAAACAGAAGTTGAAATTGCTGGACAAGAAGCTTTAAGATATGAAACCCTAAACAAAGGTTTAAATGATCAAGTCCTCTTTAAACTATTTTTAGATAAATGGGATGGAAGTACTCAAGTAGTTCCAGGCCTTCCTGGCACTAGCGGATCCATGCCTCCTGTCATCGTAGGCGGACAAAATAGATAATATATTTAGTTTTTTATTACACTGAAAGATTGATCGAAGGCTTCTAGTGTTCGATCAATTTCTACTTCACTATGTGCTAATGAAGTAAATCCAGCTTCAAAGGGACTTGGAGCTAAGTACACGCCTCTTTTGAGCATTTCCCTATGTAGTTTGCCAAAGAGTTCTGAATTATTTGTTTTGGCTTCTTCGAAATTTCTTACCGGTCCTTCACACAAGAAAAATCCGAACATTGCACTTATGCTCCCACCATTGATTGTAATACCATTATTTTCAGCAGATTGAATAATACCCTCAATTAACCTAGAGGTTGTTGACTCAAGTTTTTCGTAGGAACCTTCTTGTTTAAGTAACTCAAGAGTTTTAATACCTGCTGTCATTGCTAGAGGATTTCCACTTAAAGTCCCGGCTTGATATACAGGTCCAGATGGTGCGACCATTGACATTATTTCTTTTTTCCCCCCATACGCTCCTACAGGTAAACCTCCTCCAATTACTTTGCCGAGAGTTGTTAAATCAGGCGTAACTCCAAATTTTTCTTGTGCTCCCCCGTAGCTAATTCTGAAACCAGTCATGACCTCATCAAAAACTAGTAAAGATCCATTTTCAGTTGTGAGTTCTCTTAATCCTTCAAGGAATCCAGGTTCAGGAGTAATAAATCCTGCATTACCAACTATAGGCTCAAGAATTACTCCCGATATTGCATCAGGATTCTCAGAAAATAATTTTTTCACAGCTTCAAGATCGTTGTAAGGCGCAGTTAGAGTGTTTGCTGTTGTAGTTCTTGGAACCCCTGGGGAATCTGGTAAGCCTAAGGTAGCTACCCCAGATCCAGCTTTTACCAAAAACATATCAGCATGACCGTGATAGCACCCATCAAATTTTATTACTTTATCTCTTCCTGTAAATGCTCTCATTAGCCTTAAAACTGCCATGCAGGCCTCAGTTCCACTGTTTACAAATCTAACCATCTCTACCGATGGAACAGCATCTATTACCATTTCGGCAAGTTTATTCTCTAACGCACAAGGTGCTCCAAAACTAGTTCCTTTTTCAATTGCTTCTTGCAATGCTGTAATAACTTCAGGATGGGCGTGTCCACAAATGGCCGGTCCCCAACTTCCTATGTAATCAATATACCTATTACCATCTACGTCCCAGGCATAGGGGCCTTTTACTCTATCAAAAACAATTGGCTGACCACCAACAGACTTAAATGCTCTCACTGGGGAACTAACCCCTCCTGGCATCAATTCTAAAGCTGAAGAGAAAATTTCTTCAGAATGAGTAGTATTTAATATGTCAGTCAAAATTTAAATGAATGTAGTTTTGAGAAAATTTCATCATGTCCTAACTTATAAATAAGTAAAAATTTTGTCAATCAGATAGAAATTCTACATTATGATATTTTTTTTGCGATTCTTTTAAATGTAAATAATAAATTTTGAGGAAAATTATAAATTGAGTTAGTTTATTTCTAAATTATTCTTTACTATAAAGCGTTTTGAGGTTCATAAAAATTAAAAATATTTTGTAATTATATTTCGAAAAGATCATCATCTTCATCAAAGTAATCTTCATTTTGATTCTCAATCTCTAAATTAATTAATACTGGAGCATGATCACTAGGTTGTAGATTTTCTCTTTGATTCCGCTCTATTACACAGCTTTTGAGTTTTGATGAAAGGTTTTTACTGATATAAATATGATCAATTCGCCAACCCTTATTTAGTTCATAAGCATTATTACGGTAATCCCACCAACTCCAATGCCCAGAATTCTTCTCGAAAATCCGAAAAGAATCAATAAATCTTTCTTTAAGGACATTATTAAGTGCTTCTCTTTCAATCTTTGAAGCCATTATTCCCCCTTCGTATTTTTGGGGGGAATGAATATCTATTTCGCTTGGAGCGATATTAAAATCACCCACGAAACAGACTAAATCATCATCTTTAACTTGATCATCTAAAAATGCTGATAAATGATTTAACCATTTAATCTTATAATCGAATTTGTCAGAATCTATTGAAGAACCGTTTGGCACATAAACATTTATTATTTTTAACCCATTAATATCTGCAGAGATTAACCTTTTTTGCTCATTTAATTCTTTAGAAATGTCCCCCCCTTCATTCTGGTTATTAAATCCTTTAATTATATTTTCAATCTTAAATTTACTTATTATTGCAACACCATTGTAAGATTTTTGCCCATGGATAACGACTTCATAACCTAACTCTTCAAAATGCGATAAAGGAAAAGCATCATCAATAACTTTAGTTTCTTGCAAACATAAAATATCTGGATTTACCTCATTAATCCAATTAGTAATTTGAGAAAGCCTTGTTCTTACAGAGTTTACATTCCAAGTTGCTATTAACAATTTATTACCAAATTATGTAAAATTAAAATAGCAAATAATTCTAAATCTTAAATTATTTTGAAATTAAACAAAATGAAATTCAAATTAAATAAAAAGATAACAAAATTAGGTAAAATTTTCATTATATATATTTCATTCATCAATATCACTTCAGTTATATTGAATGCAGAAGAGTCATACTTGAATGAAATTGAAATTGATAGCTCTACAAAACTTGATACAAATAGTTCAGCTTTACCTACTAACCCTTTCGAAATAGTTGAGATGCTTAGAAGGGCTAATAGTATGAATGATGCGACTAATCCGTCTGATGCTATAGATGATGCATTAAAGTCATTTAATAAGATTGAAGTAAAAGAAAGTCTTTAATCCAGTAAATATCTAATTAAAAACATTTCTCAAACATACTAAATATGATTAAGAATCCTATCCAAGAAGTTACAAATAAATTACAGTACAGAGCAATAGGTATTGTTAAAGGTATTTATAAGCCAAATAATATTGATCAATTAAATAGAGGCACATTAACCGATAAGGAAGGAAAAATAATTGAAACAGTTATTCTTGGAAAAGCTATAGCACTGATAAAAAAATATATCAATTTAGAGAAAGATTATTTTTGGATTGTTTATCCAAGAAATAAAAACATTAACAATCTACATTTACAGGTGGCAGGTATATGGGACCCTTATAAGTTAAATCAAGTTGATAATAATAATTCTGAAAAGGATCCTAATGATTTATTAGAAGAATTAAATTTAAACAATAATTATTTTTCTATAAGAGGAGAATTGGTTTATGTAAATACACAAAAGAAAGAGATTGTTATAAAGATTTGTTCTTCTCCACCTTCAAAGAGATCAAAATATTCAACTTTTAAAATTATTATTGAAGGAGAGATCTCTCTTCAATATCTGAATAACTTTGTAAGCCTTGATGTAATTAGGGATGGAAGTACACTGCGAATGGTTAAGTACGAAATTATTGAAAAATTAAAATCTGAAAAAGTATAGTATTGATTATTATTGTCATTTTTTTATCTCTTGAATTCTTATTATTCAAAAATTTATAAAAAATTGTTATGGAAGAAATCTTAATCGAGTGTTCACCTGGGGTCTCTGGGGATATGTTATTGGGCGCTTTTTATGATTTGGGGGTACCAAAATATGAAATCGAAAAAACACTTGCATGTTTTGGATTAGAAAATTTATATTCTTTAAACTTCAGGGAATCTCAAAATTGTTCTATTCGAGGAATAAAGGTTGATGTTGAGAAAGTTGATCAAAGTACTAAAAGAGATTGGAAAAGTATTAAAGATTTAATTCTTAAGGCTCAATTAGAAAAACAATTAAAAAAAAGAATTTATGAAGTTTTCGAGTCTTTAGCCATAGCAGAAGGAAGAGTTCATGGTATTAACCCAGAAGAAGTTCATTTTCATGAGATTGGTGCAATCGATTCTTTAGTAGATATTGTTGGAGTCTGTACCTCAATTGAATATTTAAAGCCAAAGAAGGTTTTTTGTAATGAACCAACATTAGGGAGAGGTTTTATTCAGGCTGATCATGGCAAACTATCAATACCATCACCTGCTGTAATTGAGTTGTTAAGAAAAAAAAATATTAAGGTGATCTCAAATTTTGATTCTATAGAGGGCGAATTATCAACTCCAACGGGAATTGCCTTACTTTGTAATTTAGTTGAATCTTTCCAAATTCCTTATAAATATTCTATTGATTCCTATGGTGTAGGTCTTGGGAATTTAAAACTTCCATGCCCAAATTTGGTCAGAGTTTTAAAAATTAATTCTAATGATGAGAATTTGATAGATCAAGAAATAAGTCCAAGATATGAGGAGATTTGTGTTCAAGAGACATGGATTGATGATCAAACATCTGAAGAAATAGCTAATTTATTGGAGCTATTTAGAAAAGAAGGAGCATATGATGTTTCCTCACAGACAATTAATATGAAAAAAAATCGAATAGGTTTTTCTCTCCAAGTTATCCTACCTATTGAAAAGCAAGAGTATTTTAGGAAATTGTGGTTTCAATACTCTACTACTATAGGATTGAGAGAAAGAAAACAATCTAGGTGGGTTTTACTAAGAAGAAAGGGGGAGTGCTTAACAACTTTTGGCAAAGTTAAGTTTAAACAATCAATGAAACCTAATGGAACTATTTATATGAAACCAGAGAATGATGAAATTTTAAGATTACAAATTGAGAATAATAAAACAGCTGAAGAAGTAAGAAATATGATTAGAGAATCATGCAAGGAATTTAAAGCTTTAGAAGATTGGAAATAAGATTTAATATGCAAAAAATTTATTTTATAAATCATTTAAAGAATATTAACTTTGTAATCCTGAAGAAACTTTTTTTTCTTTTAAGCATATCTTATTTCTCTTTTTATTTTTTTAAAAATTTTGATCAAATTTCATTAAATATTGATTTTGCTAGTAATGGAAATTATATATTTTTATCATTTTTATTTTGTATATTTAGTATCTATTTCAATGCACTAGCTTGGAAAAATATAGTTGCTTGGTTTGGTAAAACCAAGCTTAAAAAAAGTTTAATTTCCTTTTATGTTCTTACGAATATTCTTAAATATGCACCGGGAGGTGTTTGGCATTTCTTTGAAAGATATAACTTTCTAAAAGATATTAGTAATCCTCAATTAGCTTTTTATTCGACACTAATTGAGCCTTATTTTATGTTGTGTGCATCTTTTTTATTGGCTTCAGTTGGAATATTTTTTTCCCCATTTTATTTTTTATTACTCATACCCTTGATATTTCTGAATAGAAAATTAATTTTCTATATTTTGGAAAGGTTAGAAACCTTAAAAGGTAAAACCATTAAATCTTTAAAAATTAAAAATGAAAAGTATCGATTTGAGGAAAGAATAAAAATAATTTCTTTCTTCCCTGCGAGAGCTTTTTTGATTGAGATTTTTTTTGTATTATCAAAATTTATTGGATTTATTATTTGCTTTTATATAGTTAATTTAGATAATCAATATAGTATTTTTTATTTATTGGTAATTTTTTGTTTGTCCTGGGCTATTGGATTAATAGTACCTACAGCCCCAGGAGGGGTAGGGGTATTTGAGGCTTGTTTTCTCTTTTTTTGTGGAAAAAATATTCCACACAATATAATTTTTACAAGTTTAATTTATTTTAGATTGATATCTACCTCGGCAGATTTATTTTTGGGTCTTCCGTTCTTATTAAGAAAATTTTTAAAGAAAATTTAGTTCTTTTTTTCTAAGCTTGGAATTAATGTACTTGATGCAATTAGCCCCAAGACTGTTATAAAAAATGCAGGTAATAAGGCTTCTGCCATTCGCTCATCTCCAGCATATTGATATATCCTTACAGATAAAGTATCAAAGTCGAAAGGTCTAAGAAGAAATGTAATTGGTAATTCCTTAATGGTGTCTACAAATACTAAAAGTGATCCAACAAAGATTGGACCTTTTAATAGTGGAATATGTATCTTCTTGATAACACCAAACCAATTAGAGCCTAGTCCCTGTGCCGCCTCATCAAGGGTTGGAGATATTCTTTCAAATCCAGAGTCAAGAGAACCTTTTGAAATAGTTAAAAATCGAACTACATAACCCCAGATCAAAAGGAATATAGCAAAAAAATAGAACTTTGAATTGAAAATAGTTATTAATGATATAGCTAATACAGTTCCAGGGATTGCATATCCAATTCCCGCTGGGAATGTTATTAATCTCATAAGTAAATTCTTATTCTGACGATTAGATAGCGTTAATATTAAAGAGAAAATTAATGCTACTACTGCAGCAATTATTCCAAGGCTAATAGTTCTAAAAGTAAGAGATATTAATTCTGTTGTGAATCCTTTTTTTAACTGATCAATATTTAATAGAAACCAAGAAAATGGAATTCCAATAGCAAATAATGGTGGTAATGAAGTAAATAAATATGCTATGTAAGACCTATTTCCTTTTAACTTAAATCCTAGAGAACTTAATGATGCAGGATTTTCACTCCAACGCTTTGACTTCCTTCTTGAAAGTTTTTCAAACAAAATTAAAGTAAAAACTATTATTAAAGCAACTAATGATAATCCAATAGCGCTCTGTGGATTACCTTCAATGATCCAATTTTCAGTAATACCTTTAGAAATACTTGGAATATTTAATAGCTCAACTGTCCCTAAATCATTCATAACTTCCATACACATAAGGCTTATTCCAGTTATTAATGCTGGGAAAGCCATTGGAAGAGCAATTTTAAAAAAGCTGCCCCATGGTCCAACCCCTAATCCTCTACTAGCACTAATTTGATTAACTCCAAATTTATTAAAACTTTCGTTAGCAAGTAAGAAAACATAAGGGTAAGTAGTAATTGAGAGTATAAGAACTCCCCACCATAAACCACTTATTTGGTAACCTAAAATACTTCCTAAATCCTGTAATACTGCAGTTAACAAATATGCTGGAGTTGCTAGTGGAATTAGTTGAAAAATACGGAGAGTTTTCCTTAATCTAAATTCGCAATTTGATAGTAACCAGCCATTTAAGGTCCCTAATCCACCTCCTAAAAAACTAGTAAGTATTAAAAGTTTTAATGTGCCAAGTATTTCATCTCTTCCAGAAATACCTAAAGAAAAATTACCACCTAAAATAAAATATATTCCTTCAATTAAGAAATTAAAAATCGGTATTATAAGTGTAAATGCAACTATTAAAGAAGCAATATTTAAAGGCTTGAAATCTGATAATAAATTCTTTGTTTGTTTAATAAAAATTTTTCTAATATTAAATAGTACTTTATTATGCTTCTTCTCTATAACTAAATCTACAACAATCAAGCTGATTCTTAATAGTTTGATGATCTAAATCTTTTCCTATTAGAACAATTTTATTTGATTTTTCATTTTCCCATTCACAGTCATCAAGAGAAAAACGTTTACCAGATAAATGAAAAATATGTTTTCTTTCGCTTTCCTTAAACCATAAAATGCCTTTAGCTCTAAATACATTTTGTGAGATTTGATTATCTAAGAAGTTTTGAAACCTCCTTAAAGAAAATGGTTCATTCGTCTCAAAAGAAATAGATGTAAATCCTTCTATATTATTTGTTAAATCATGAGAATGGGAAGAGTGATCATGAGAATGGGAAGAGTGATCATGAGAATGGGAAGAGTGATCATGAGAATCTTGATTCCTTATCATCTTCTCTTTAAATTGAAAAGTATCTGTTTCGAAAAGTCCCACACTCATTATTGTTTGCAAACCAACTTCACTATTAATCGATCTCAAAATTCTTGGTTCTTTTTTTATACCATTAATATGGCGTTCTATTTTTTTTAAATGTGTATCAGTTACTAAATCACATTTATTTAGTAATAAAATATCACCATATAAAATTTGTGAGTAGGCAACACTAGAGATTTTTAAATCAAAATCAAAGTTATCTGCATCAATAATAGTAATAATCGAATCTAATCTTACTTTTTCTCTAAGATCACCCCCGGCAAAAGTCATTGCCACAGGTAGTGGATCTGCAAGTCCAGTAGTCTCAACAATTAAATAATCTATTTTTTCAGGTCTATCTAATATCTTAGAAACAGTTTTTAATAATTCTCCGTTTATTGTGCAACAAATACATCCGTTATTTAATTCGATCATATCTTCGGCAGTTTTTATAATTAATTCGTTATCAATACCTATCTCTCCAAATTCATTAACTAAAACAGCCGTTTTAATACCAACTTGATTTTTTAAAATGTGATTTAAAAGTGTAGTTTTTCCTGAACCCAAAAATCCACTAATGATAGTAATAGGGAGTAAATTTTCAGCCATTTTGAAGTTTATTTTGAAACTTATATAATTTCATGAATTGTAAATTATTTTTCGAAAATATCATTAATTTCTGAGGCGATTGTTTGATCTAAATTAGTAATACCGCCTAAATCATGAGTACTTAGTTTAATTATTACTTTTGAATAGACATTTTCCCAATTAGGATGATGGTTATGTTTCTCGCAAATTAAAGCAATCTTTGTCATAAAGGAAAAGGCTTCTATAAAATTACTAAAATTAAATTTTCTTTCAATATGATTTGTCATAATTTTCCATCCTCCTATTTTTGCAGATAGTTCTTCTAATTCCTCATTTTCTAAAAGGTATGGTTTCATAACTATTTATTGTGATTGTTTACTATTATATAAACTTGATTTTTTTTCCCCAATAATATGAACACTTATACTTCTTTTTTTTGTACTAAATCGATGTTCCCATAAATAAATTGCTTGCCAAGTGCCAAGTATGAGTCTCCCTTTTTGAAAGCTTAAAGACAAATTAGTATTTGTTAAAGCAGTTTTAATATGAGCTGGCATATCGTCTTCTCCTTCTTGAAAATGTTCATAATATATCTCCTCTCTTTCTTTTGATAACGAGGTATAACAGTTGTGAGGAACTATAGATTTAATGTACTTTTCTAGATCTTTAAGAACATTTGGATCTGCATTTTCATTAATAGTCAAACTACAACTTGTGTGTAGTGAGGTTAAGCAAAAAATTCCTGAATCAAAATTACTTTTTTGTATGAATAAATTTAAATCATCAGTAATATCAGTGAACCCCTCCCCGTTGGTTAAAAAGTTTAATTTTGAGAAAATTTGTTCCATAAATATTTAAAGTCCTAATAAGCAATATCCTATTATGAATATAGTTTGAAAAATTTATGCTTAGGACAATATTTTTGTCTTAAAATAATAGATAATTAAGTTAAATATTATTGTCTGAAAAAGAATGGAATAAGCTTGGAGCTTATTTAAAAGAAACTCAAATATTAGGCTCAATACAGAGTACTCTTTATTGGGATCAAAATACAGGTATGCCCAAGAAAGGAGCGTCTTGGAGATCTGAACAACTTACGTATATCGCAAAAATACTGCATCAAAGAAATTCCTCTGAAGAGTTTTCAGATTTAATTAAAGCCGCTCAGGATGAGTTTAGAGGTGGCTTAGAGAAATCATTAGATCAAGAAATTATTCGAAGTAAAAAAAGAAACCTTGAATTATTAATCAAGGAATTTAATAGGCAAAAAAATTTAGATCCTAAACTAGTTGAAGCACTTGCTAAAGCTAAATCAAAAGGTTATGAAAGTTGGCAAGAAGCCAAAAGAAAATCCGATTTTGAGATTTTCTTACCAATTTTTAAAAATTTGATCGAATTACGTATCGAAGAGACAAAACAAATATCAGATAAATACACACCCTGGGAAACTTTAGCTCAGCCTTTTGAGCCGGATTTAACTCTGGAGTGGTTAAACAAAATTTTCCAGCCACTTAAAGAAACTATTCCATCTCTAATAAGTGATCTCAATAAATCAGAAAAGTACCACTGGGATTTAAGTCCAAAATCTCAGCAGAATTTATGTTCTAAATTACTTGATGAGTTTGGGAGAGATGAAGATCTAGTAGTTGTAGCAAAATCTCCTCATCCTTTTTCTATTACTATAGGCCCAGATGACTATAGGATTACTACTAGAGTTGTAGAAGGGGAACCCTTATCAAGTTTTCTAGCTACTGCGCATGAGTGGGGACATTCGATTTATGAGCAGGGTTTGCCGTCTCAGAGTCATCAATGGTTTGCGTGGCCTTTGGGTCAAGCAACATCAATGGGTGTTCATGAAAGCCAATCTTTATTTTGGGAAAATAGGATAGTTAAATCAAAATCTTTTTCTAAAAGATTTTTCAAACATTTTGTTTCTGAAGGTTGTTCTTTAAATAACCATTTAGAACTTTGGAAATCTATTAACCATTTGAAAGCAGGTTTAAATAGAGTTGAGGCAGATGAATTAAGCTATGGGTTGCATATTTTAATAAGAACTGAACTTGAAATAGATTTAATTGAAGGAGGTCTAGAAGCGAAAGATGTTCCATCAGAATGGAACAAAAGATATAAGGAACTTTTAGGAATTAGACCATCTAATGATGCTGAGGGTTGTTTGCAAGATGTTCATTGGAGTGAAGGTGCATTTGGATATTTCCCTTCGTACTTATTAGGTCATCTTATAAGTGCACAAATCTCTTCGCAAATGGAAAAGGAAATAGGATTAATTGATAATTTAGTTGAAGATGGAGAATATGAAAAAATAATTTTATGGTTAAAAAATAATATTCACAACTATGGAAGATCTGTTAACTCTATGAAACTAGTGAGAAATGTCACTGGCGAAGAACTAACATCAAAGTACTTTGTTAATCATTTGAGATCGAAAATAAAAGATTTCTGCTAAAAATTTACGTTTTAGAATTTGATTGAGTGTGAGGATGTAGGATAAATAAAAATAATTTTTTGATGGCAAACCTTAATCAACCCCCAAGTAGAGTTACCCCAAATTTATTGCATATTTTAGATGCTTTTACAGACAATACTAAATTAATCGTTAATACAATTGTTGAGTTAAATTCTAATACTATAAATAAGTATGAGTTAATTACTGAAACGGGACATTTGAAACTTGATAGAGTTGGTTATTCATCACTAGCATACCCTTTTGCTTATGGATGTATTCCAAGAACTTGGGATGAGGATGGTGATCCTCTTGATATTGAAATAGTTGGTGTTACAGAACCACTAGTGCCAGGTTCAATAGTAGAGTCAAGGATAATTGGAGTGATGAAATTTGATGATGGAGGAGAAGTTGATGACAAAGTAATTGCTGTCCTATCAGATGATAAGAGAATGGATCATATTAATACTTTTGAGGATCTTGGGGAACATTGGCTTAATGAGACCAAGTATTATTGGGAACATTATAAAGATCTAAAAAAACCAGGGACATGTACTGTTAATGGCTTTTATGGAATTGAAGAAACTGTAAAAGTAATTCAAGATTGTGAATCTAGATACCAAAAAGAAATTGAACCTAAATTAGTTGATTAACAAAATATTACTTCTGTCTAAATTGTTCAAATATTTCCGAAAGAATTTTATCAGCCCCCTGAAGTTTTAGCTTTTCAGCTAATTTCTTACCAACTTCCTCTGGATATTTAATATTTCCTATCGATTCATCTTTAATAAGTCTTTTCCCATCAATAGACGCGACCATTCCTATTAGGGCTATTTCATCATTTTGAATACTACTATTAACTCCTATAGGAACTTGACATCCCCCTTCAAGTTCTCTTAAAAAAGATCTTTCTGCTAAACATCTTTGGCTGGAGACCTTATCTTCTAGGACACTTATAATTTTAAGAACATCTTTATCATCAGATTTACATTCAATTCCTAAAGCACCTTGGCCAACGGCATAAAGGGAAATCTCATTTGGAATAATTTGGTGAATTCTTGATTCAAATCCTAATCTTTTTAAACCCGCTGCAGCCAGAATAATACAGTCGAATTCTCCTGAATCTAGTTTTTCTATTCTTGTAATAACGTTCCCCCTAATATCTTTGAAGTCAAGATGCGGAAATTTAAATCTTAATTGAGCAAGTCTCCTTAAGGAACTTGTTCCAACGATTGAACCTGGAGGTAAACTTTCTAATTGATAAATTTTATTTTTTTCGTTAACTACTAAAGCATCTGAAGGATCTTCTCTTTTTGTAATACATCCTAATGTAAGTCCATCAGGTAAATTAGTGGGCAAATCTTTCAAGGAATGCACTGCAATATCTGCATGTCCCACAAGCATTTGAGCTTCTAGTTCTTTTGTGAAAAGTCCCTTATCTCCTATTTTGGCTAAGGCGACATCAAGAATTTTATCACCTTGAGTTGCCATGGCCTCTATCGATACCTCCAAATCAGGAATATTTTTTTCTAGTTGCTCTTTAACCCATAATGTTTGAACCATAGCTAATTTACTTCTTCTACTAGCTATCTTTAATTTAAATTTAGTCATTAAATATTTATTTGATTAGTTTAAGATAAAGTCGCTTTATTTTAAACTAATAGTCGCTAACTTTTTAAAGCTGAAAAATTATATTTAACTTTTTTATTTAATATATTCCTTTAAAACTCCATTTCTATTTGGATGTCTTAGCTTTCTCAAAGCTTTTGCTTCTATTTGTCTAATTCTCTCTCTTGTAACATCAAAAATTTGCCCTATCTCTTCAAGAGTCTTCATCCTTCCATCATCTATTCCATATCGCAGTCTAAGAACATCCCTTTCTCTTGGGCTTAGAGTCGCCAAAACCCCTTCTAAATCTTCTCTCAATAAAGTTTTAGATACATCTTGTTCTGGATTCTCAATATCAGCCTCTATAAAGTCTCCAAGCCTTGAATCCTCTTCTTTACCTATTGGTGTCTCTAACGAAATTGGAAGCTGAGCACTTTTAGCTATAAATCTTAATTTTTCAATTGTCATTTCCATACTCTCAGCTATTTCTTCTTCGCTAGGCTTTCTTCCAAATTCTTGACTAAGAACTTTTGTTGTTTTTTTTATTCTAGAAATTGTTTCATATAAGTGAACAGGCAATCTAATCGTTCTACTTTGATCTGCTATCGCTCGTGTTATCGCTTGACGAATCCACCAAGTAGCGTAAGTAGAAAATTTATAACCTTTTTCATGGTCAAATTTTTCTGCAGCTCTTATTAAACCTAAGCTTCCTTCTTGTATTAAATCTTGAAAAGATAGCCCTCTATTCATATATTTTTTAGCAATAGAGACAACTAATCTTAAATTAGATTGAACCATCTTTTCTTTAGCTCTTCTCCCTAAAAGAAGTCTTCTTCTAAACTTAGAGAGAGGCATGTCGGTTAATTCAGCCCATTCTCTAACTGAAGGGAAATTTCCTTTCTCAGACTCGTATTGAGTAGCTAACTCTTCAAGTTGGAGTAAATCAGCTATTTTTCTAGCAAGTTCAATTTCTTCATCAGGTCTTAATAATCTAATTCTTCCAATTTCCTGAAGATATACTCTTATAGAATCTTCTGTGTATATTCCCTTTGGTCCAAGCTTTACGTTACCAATAGCTTTGGCCTCTTCATCAGAACCATTAAATTCATCATTATTTTCAATACTTCCTTCATCATTAAGTGGCTTTTGTTTCGAGTTTTGAATAGGATCTTGATTCTTGATGCTTTCTTCTTCTCGATCGGTTTTAAAATTTGAATCAAATTTTTTATTAATTTTTTTCTTGGAACTAGGATTAGAACTTTTTGATTCTGTTGCGGCTGGACACATAGTGGACTCCTTTCTAAGGTGAATTTAACTAGGTAAAAATTTAATTAAGACGAATTTATACACTTAGTAGTAAAAGTTTGCCTTAAAGATTAGGAACTAACTCACAAAAATTGTGATTAGATAAAGTTTTTTTTAAATTGTTGAAAAATTTAAATAGTGTTATAGATTACCTAAAGTAAAAAGTCTTAGGATTTCTCAGACTGGCAGATCAATTTTTGAATTTTAATTCATTGATCAAAGCTTCATGTCTCCCTTAAAAACAGAATACTTACAATGTGCAAAACACTTTGTGTAATGTTCAACAATCCAATACTAAGAAAAAGTTTTGATGCCGGCAAGTAATAATTTATCAAATACCTTTTATAAGTTTGACATCTTGCTTGATATAAGTAGTCATACCAATACTTTTTCTTATTTAGATGGTGATAATCTCGGAGTAGAAATTGGAGATATTGTTTCAGTAAGACTTAAGGGAAGACTCTTGAATGGACTAACTATTTCTAAAAGTCCTTTTTTAAAGACAGATAAAAATAAAAAAGATTTTGATGAAGAATCTAATTTTGAATATTTATCTATACAAAGTATTGTCCAAAAAAAAGTGATTCAAGATTGGTGGAGAGAATGGTTGGAGGATCTAGCTTTGTTTTATCGGGTAAGTAGTTTAAAAATGTTTAAAACAGCTTTCCCCCCTGGATGGATTGGTAAACATAAAAAATTATCTCAAAACTTTAAATATCAAATATGGATTGAATCTCAAATAAATTTGGGATTCAATAATGATGACTTAACAAAAAGAGAACTTTCATTGATAGATATTTTGCGCCTTAAAGGTAAATGGCAAAGCGAATTATTAAGGTTTGGTTTTAATTCCACAATTATAAATTCAATGGTTAGTAAAAAACTACTAATAAAGACTAAAAGAAAAAAAATAATTAGTACCAAATTAAGTTCCTTTAAAAATGATTGTATTAAATTAAAAAGACCAAATCTTACTCAGGAACAAAAAAATATATATAGGGAAATGCAAGAGATGCAACCGGGAGATGTCTGTTTGCTATGGGGAGAAACAGGTTCAGGTAAAACAGAAATTTATATGAGAATGGCGGAAGATCAACTACTTAATAAAAAGAGCTGTTTAATACTGGCTCCAGAAATTGGCTTAATTCCTCAACTTATTGATAGATTCAGTACAAGATTTCAAAATGAGGTTTTTGAATATCACAGTAATTGTTCTTCGAGGCATAGAACTTTAGTTTGGAAAAAAATAATAGATGAAGATGAGCCTCTTATAGTTATTGGGACAAGGTCCGCAGTATTCCTTCCTATTCAGAATTTAGGCTTAATAATTATGGATGAAGAACATGACGTTTCATATAAGCAAGACAGCCCAATGCCTTGTTACGATGCGAGGGATGTCGCTTTTGAAAGAGTAAAAAGAAATCCAGCAAAGC
Source organism: uncultured Prochlorococcus sp. (assembly GCA_902526435.1). Taxonomy (GTDB): domain Bacteria; phylum Cyanobacteriota; class Cyanobacteriia; order PCC-6307; family Cyanobiaceae; genus Prochlorococcus_A. The sequence continues at coordinate 20,174 of CABZLA010000008.1, forward strand.
TAATTTTAGGAAGTGCAACTCCATCAATGAGAACTTGGAAAAGAGTTGTTTTTGAAAAAAAGTTAAAGATGCTGAGAATGAAAGAAAGAATATCTCTTACTGAAATACCGGAAATTAAAGTTGTTGATATGCGTTGTGAATTTAAAAAGGGAAATACAAAAATCTTTTGTGGCGAATTATTAGAATTAATTTCTCAGCTTAAAGAGAATCATGAACAAGCAATAGTTTTGATACCTAGAAGAGGTTATAACGGTTTTCTAAGTTGTAGAAATTGTGGATTTATAGTGAATTGCCCTAATTGTGATGTACCTTTATCTGTTCATGTAGGCTCAAAAGGTAAAAAATGGCTTAGCTGTCACTGGTGTGATCATAAAGCAAAACTTATCAACACTTGTCCAGATTGCGAATCAAATGCCTTTAAGCCTTTTGGTATTGGGACTCAAAGGGTTATTGAGTTCTTGAATAATGAATTTCCTGAACTGAGGGTACTTCGTTTTGATAGAGACACCACCTCAGGTAAAGATGGTCATAGAAATATTCTTTCAAAGTTTTCTAATGGAAAAGCAGATATTCTTGTAGGGACTCAAATGTTAGCAAAAGGTATTGATATTCCCAATGTTACTCTTTCAGTGGTTATTGCCGCAGATGGATTACTTCACCGACCAGATATTTCAGCAGAAGAAAAATCATTACAATTATTTCTACAATTAGCCGGCAGAGCAGGTAGAGCTAAAAAATCAGGAAAGGTTATCTTTCAAACGTATAAACCAAGTCATCCTGTGCTTTCATATCTCAAAAATAGAAATTACGAGGGATTTTTATCTGAAAGCTCGAAGTTAAGAAAAGATGCAAAATTATTCCCTTTTTGTAAGGTATGCCTTTTAAAAGTTTCTGGGGAAAACTTCGAACTTACTGAAATAACTGCGGCTAAGCTAGCGAAATATATGATAAGTTTTTGTAAAGATAATAAATGGACGGTAATTGGTCCCGCTCCAAGTTTAATTGCAAAAGTTGGTAATAAATTTAGGTGGCAAATATTAATACATGGCCCAGAAAATTCGGAATTCCCTTTGCCTGATAGGTCTAATCTTTGGCAGAAAATTCCTAAAAATGTGTTTTTATCAATTGATTTGAATCCGGTAGAGTTATAACTAACTAGATGGAAGTTCTGGAAAGTTAGATCCTATTTGGTATCTATAAAACCTTAAAAAATAAGCAATAGATATTAACAATAAAATAAGTAAAAATCCTAATAATAATTTGTTCCAATTCCAAAATGAGAACTCCAGGCTATTTAATTCTCCAGGGATTAATTGCCACTTTATAAAATTATTAGATACTTCTACATTAGAATTTTTTAGGTCTCTCACGCTAACTTTATTTGGGTTAATAATATTGAGAGATAGTTCTAAATCTTCTACATATAAAAGATTTTGAAGATCAAAATCTAACCTGAAGTTATATTTTTTTAAAAAGAAAAAATTATTTTCAATACTGTCAATTTTTAGATCAGTTGACTCTCCTAAAACTTCGCCTGCTATTTTTTGTATTTTATAAAGAGTTTCTTGCGCACTTTCCATACTTAGATTTTTATTTTTAAATGAAAAATCCAATGCTCCTTTTGATATTTCTCCATCAGGGAAAATTTCTATGATTTTTTGTTCGAAATTTATTTGCAAAGGAAATTTTTTAATATATTTGCTTTCAATTTCAAAATTATTATTAATTGAGTCAATCTCACTAATATCTAGAGTGTCTTCAACTTTAACGCACCCGCTTAACAGTGGAATAAGTAATAATAATAATAGAGAAATTATAAATATAAATCCTTTCTGAAATGGCTTTGTTTGACCAGTTGGAATATTTGATGTATTAATAAACTTTTTTTCTTTCTTCTGATTATTAGGTTTCAGAGAGGAAAGAGATGTTTTGTTTAGGGCGGGATTACTTTCAATAGTAATATTCCAATTCTCAGGTTTTTTAATTTCAGGAGAATCGATAATTTCCATTAAATACTTTGCATTTTCTCGCACTTTATAATCACGAGATTTTAAAAGTTCTTTGCAAAATATTTTTGCCTCTTCCTTTTTATTAATGCCTGATAGGGCTGTAATTATTATGGTTCGTAAATTAACTCCTTCTTTACTAGAGGGAGGGTAAGATTCGATTATTGGGTATAAATATTTAATACAGAAATTATATTCACCTTTAATAAGAGCTAACTCTGCATTTTCAACAACTTGCTTATAAGAATCCATTCTCAAGCATTAATCATTGTTCCAATACCTAAATTTGTGAAAATCTCTAGAAGTAATGAATGTTCAATCCTTCCATCAATTATGTGGGCAGCTTTTACTCCTTGAGCAAGGGCTCTAATACAACATTCCGTTTTTGGGAGCATGCCATTAGAAACAATATTTTTTTCAATAAATTTTCTGGCCTCTTTTAGATTGATTTGTTTTACAAGACTATTTGGGTTATCTCTTTCTTTTAGTATCCCTGGAGTATCAGTTAAAAGAATAAGTTTTTCTGCATTAATCGCAGCAGCAACTTCGCCCGCTACGAAATCAGCATTGATGTTATGAGAAACGCCATCTGCTGTAGAACCAATACTTGATACAACAGGAATATATCCTTTCGAAATAAGAGGGTCTAATAACTCAGGGTTGATTTGTGTGACCTCTCCAACTAATCCATGACTTCCATCTCCTAATTCTCTTGACTGAATTAAGTTGCCATCAAGTCCTGAAATCCCTACAGCTAATGAGCCTGTTTTATTGATCCCCCTAACAATCTGTTTATTTACTCTTCCCATAAGCACCATCTCAACTATTTCCATTGTTTTCGCATCGGTAACTCTTAACCCATTATCAAATTTTGGCGATATTTCTAATTTGTTTAGCCAACGATTGATTTCTGGACCACCCCCATGTATAACAACTGGGCATACACCAACACTTGATAAAAGAGCAATATCTCTGAAGAAAGCATTTTTTAATTGTTCATCTTCCATAATAGAACCGCCATACTTAACAACAATTTTTCTACCTGAAAAACTTTGTATGTATGGAAGTGCCTCGCTTAATATCGATACTCTTAGGGAATCATCCATCATGAAAGGAATATTTAATAAAAGAAAATCAAATCGAATTCCTTTTTATTATCGTTGATAATAAATTCTGATTCAAGACCTTTGACAAAAAACCTGTTTAATCTCTCTTGTTTCTCAATCCATTGTTCAAAGGGGACATCATTGATTTCAAAATGCATCTTAAACCCATTCTTTTCTTCTTTTGTAATTTCTTCAATTTCTTTAAGTTGAGGAGGATTATCTTCATTCCATAAATTTAAGGCCTCTAATGAAGATTCAAGATGCGCTTTTATTCCATACCTCCATCTGGTTACATCTCTAACTAATTCGGTTAATTCTTTGGGCCTATTAAATTTATTGGTCTTAAAATCATTTCTATTTACTAATATAACTGGAGGTATTTCAGAAGTTTTCAAACCAAGTCCAATTAGTAAAATAGGGACTCCATAAAAGAACGTAGGCACGCTTAGATTTACTGACTCAGTAAAATAAGCTGTCATCCCAATAAAAGCCAAAACACCTCCTGCGACTGTTATTATGTTTGCAGGAGATAGGTATTTCTTCATTTTGTTTTATTAGAAAAGTTATTGAATATTATGCAAGATCATAATTCTACAAATCAAGAAGATTTAATTTTAAAACTTGATCAAGATAGAGCATGGTTGTTAGAGAATCTTGATAAAGGTAAATGGTCAGAGATTAGGAGTGAACTGGCTGATCTTGAAAGAAAAATAAGCAAACTCATTATACGTGTTCAAGAATCAAATATTGAGACTTGATTTTAAAAGGGTATTTCGTCAACTTCAGGGACTAAAGGAGAGGTGTTCCATTGTGAATTTTCGGTATTTCCTGATTTTTCTTCAGAAGAATTGCTATTGTTGCTATGTGAAATGTTAGTTTCTTTTTCCTCTGAGGTTATTTGTACTCCTGGAATTATATTATGAATTCTAGAAGCTGTCAGTTCAGGCTGCTTTTCTTTAGTGCCATCTTTTCTCGTTACCGAGTTCATTCTTAGACGTCCCTCAATAACTATGTTTTGACCTTCTTTTAATTCCTCTACCATTTCTTGCGCAATAGTTCCCCAACCTAAAACTTTTAATTCTCTAAATGGATCTTCATCGCGTAATCCTTTGAAATTAACAGTCATTTCAGCAATGGGTGTTTTATTCTCTTTTGTATATCTCATCTGAGGAGAACTATTTATTACGGCTTGAATTAAACAATGATTCATTAACTTTCTATTTAATTACAGATATCTTGATGCACAATTCAGAAAATTGCCACGAAAATGTTTGGATCCTTTCAGGAACTTCAGATGGACCAGTCATAGTTAACAAACTATTAAAACTAAATTATGTAGTATTTGTAAGTGTTGTCACGCATAAAGCAAGTAAATCTTACGTTGAAAATTCAAAGTTACACATCATTACAGGAAAATTAAATGATTCAAGTGAAATCATCAACTTTATTGAAAAAAATAAAATTAATTATGTAATAGATGCAACTCATCCATTTGCTTTAATTATTTCTCAAAACCTAGATGAAGCATGTAAAAAAATAAAAAAGCCTCTTTTGGCTTTTGAGAGGAAATCGGAAATAAAACCATTTAAAAACTTTAACTACATAAAGGATTTAAAAAATATAAACAAGGAAGTTTTACTAAATAAAAATATTCTTTTAGCAATAGGATCTAGATTACTAAATGAGACGGCAAGTTATTATTTAAAATGTGGTGCAAATGTCTTTACAAGAGTAATTCCAACATATGAAAGCATATCCAAAGCTTTTGCCTCATGTATAAAAAATTCAAACATAGCAATACTCGAACCTAGTAAAAACAAAGGAAACATTTTTGAAAAAAAACTATGTGATCATTGGAAGATAGATTATATACTTTGCAGAGATTCTGGAAGTTATGCACAAGCGAATTGGGAGGAAATTGTTTATAAAAGTGATATGAAGTTATTTTTAGTAAAAAGGCCAAAACTAAAATTTAAAAACTCGCTTACATTTTTTGATTATGATAAGTTGATAAATCAATTAATTGGTAAAAACAACACTTTAGGATGAAAAAAGTTTTACTTTTGGTTGCAACTGAATGTAATAAAAAAGCAGCAAAAAAAATAGCTAAATTATTACTCAAAAAAAAGCTTGCAGCGTGTGTCTCATTAAAAGAGATTAATTCCATTTATGAGTGGAAAGGAAAAATTGAGGAGGTTAATGAGTTGGAAATTATAATAAAAAGTAAACCAGAATTGAAAAATGCTTTGGTAGTTTTTTTAAAAAAGCAGATATCTTATGATGTTCCTCAAATTATTTATAAAAATTTTAATTCTGAAAAAAAATATTTTAATTGGGTAAATAAATCTTGTTTAAATCAAATGTGTCCGTAATAACTTTTGAAGATTAATATTAGATCTAGAACCTAGCTGAGTAATTATATGACCAGCGCAAATTGAGCCTATTTCTCCGCACTTTTTGTAAGAATAATTATTAATTAGTCCATGGATAAATCCACCAGCATAAAGATCTCCTGCGCCGGTTGTATCAATAGTTTTTCCTAATAGTTTTGGTTTTATTTCTTCAGACTTGCCTTTATTGACAACTAAAGAACCTTTACTTCCTAAAGTGATTATTACTAGTTCACATATTGAAGAAATAGATTCTTGGCATCTTTGTAAATCATTTTCTTGAAATAGACTCAAAACTTCTAATTCATTACAAAAAACTATATCAATGTAATTTTCAATTAACTCTAAGAAACTTTCTCGATGCCTGTCTACACAAAAAGAGTCCGATAATGAAAGTATTATTGTTGTATCGGATTCCTTGGCAAGCTTTGCAGCTTGAAGAAAGGCATTTTTGGCTAAATCACCATCCCATAAGTATCCTTCCAAGTATAAATATTTGCTATTTGCTATTAAATTATAATTTACATCTTTAGGCTCAAATTCAATTGAAGCCCCCAAATATGTGCACATTGTTCTTTGAGCATCTGGAGTTATAAAAATTATTGAATGTGCACTTGAGGGCCCTTTATTTATAGGCGGGGTGTTAAAAATAGTATTACTTTTTTTAATATCAGTAGAGAAGAAATTTCCAAAATTGTCATTCTTTACTCTTCCAATAAAATGAACATTATTATCTAATTCAGCCAAGCATACGACAGTATTAGCAGACGACCCCCCTGATATTTTTTTAATTACTTTGCAATTTTTTAATAAAGCTTCAGATTCATTTGAGTTGATAAGATTCATAGATCCCTTTTTGAGGGTATTTTTCTCTAAAAATTCATCATCCACATTAACAATAATATCGACTATTGCATTTCCTAATCCAATAAGGTCGATGTCTTTTTTCAGTTCAAAAAGTTTGTTTTTTTCTATCATTGAGATCAGATTTCTTCATTATCTTAGAAGAGCTCTTTTAGGACCATGGATTGGGTCTTCAATTACTATAGTTTGATCTCTGTTTGCGCCTAATGAAACAATCGCAATTGGCACTTCCATTAATTCAGCAAGAAATCTGAGGTAATTCATAGCATTTTCAGGCAGATCAGATAGTTTTCTGCAATTAGCAGTCGAGCATTGCCATCCTTTTAATTTCTTAAAAATTGGTTTACATTTTTTTAGGTCATCAGAATTTGTGGGGAAATAATCTATTTCTTTACCATCTAATTCATACGCAATACAGACTTGAATTTCATCCAACTCATCTAGCACATCTAATTTTGTTACTGCCAAACAATCAAGACCATTGACATAAACAGCATATTTGCCAATGATTCCATCAAACCAACCACATCTTCTTCTTCTTCCAGTTGTAGTTCCAAATTCACTTCCTCTATCACAAAGTTGATCGTTAATACTTCCTTGTAATTCTGTTGGGAATGGCCCCTCTCCAACTCTCGTAGTGTATGCTTTCGCTACTCCTATTACCCTATCTATTAAAGTTGGCCCAACTCCAGCACCAATACAAGCACCTCCTGATATCGGATTTGATGAGGTCACATAGGGATATGTTCCATGATCCAAGTCAAGTAATGTACCTTGTGCCCCTTCAAAAAGAATATTTTTTTTATTTTTTGCGGCAGCATGAATAGTTCTTGTACAGTCAACTACATGCTCTGATAGTCTTTGTCCATAATCAAGATATTCTTCAATTATTTCATCTTTGTTAAGAGGAGCAATGCCATATATTTTTTCTAGAAGTCCATTCTTTTCTTTAAGAGGGATCTCAATCACATCTCTTAATCTATCTTCATTAAGTAAATCTCTTATCCTTATCCCATTTCTTTGTGATTTATCAGCATATGTTGGGCCAATCCCTCTCCCTGTTGTTCCAATTTTATTGGAACCTCTATCAGCTTCCATTGCTTCATCTAATAAACGATGGTAGGGCATGGTGACATGTGAGGTTGATGAAATTTTTAATCCTGATATATCTATTCCATTATCAATCAACATATCTATTTCTTTGAGTAATATCTTTGGGTCTACAACTGTTCCTGATCCAATTAAGCAAATTGTTTCTCTATAAAGTATTCCAGATGGAATTAAATGTAATTTTAAAACCTTATCATCGACAACTATAGTATGTCCTGCATTTACACCACCTTGATAACGAACAACAACATCTGCCGAACGACTTAATAAATCGGTTATTTTACCTTTTCCTTCGTCACCCCATTGGGCTCCGATTACAACAACATTAGCCAATTTTAGAAGAGCATTATTTTGTACGAATATATAATATATTCAAAATTATTGAATAACTTTAAAAAAGTAAATCATTTGTATTAACTTTCTCTGAGAACCATTTTTTCGGCAAGAGTGAATTCTTTGGTTAAACGTTCTTTAAGCTTATCTGGTAAAGGCCTTGTTGCAAAGTTTTTGTAATGACCTGCCATGGCATTTAATGCTGTCTGCATTGTTGTAAATGATTGAGTTTTATTAACCATGCCTCTGTTTCTGTATCTAGAAATATAATCAGTAATTAGAGCAAGTGATTCATCTCTAACCCTATCCTTATCAGGAGAATCTTTTGGAGTTTCAACGGCAATTTGTAGGGTTTTAACAACTGATATTGTGTCTTTTGCGTAATCACCGGTCATAGAAGTCTTTGCTGCATATGATGGAGAATTAAATAGTGTAAAAAAAACAGATATACAAATAGCAAAAGATATTGCTTTTACAAAAAATCTAGAAAATAATTCAGTCATCTTTTTAACTAACATAACTTAACTCCGAATAAATTTTAGCCTTAAGAATTTTTATTGTACATTACTTTTGATTCGGAAATAAATTTCTCTAATAAATTTTTAGATGCAATTTTAATTTTACTTTTTCTTGATCTGGTGAAGAATTCTACTTCTTTATTAATCGAGTCTCTGCCAATAATTATTTGAAAAGGAATTCCAATTAAATCTGCATCTTTAAATTTCACTCCTGCTCTATCATCTCGGTCGTCAAGGAGAACATCGATTTGGTTCCTTCTAAAGTTTTCATAAATCTCTTCAGTAAGTTCTTTTTGAATGGGATCTTTCAAATTAGTTGGAATAATTAAAATCTCAAACGGAGAAATCTGAATTGGCCAAGAAATGCCATTTTCATCATGATTCTGTTCAATTGCTGCTTGGGCAATTCTTGTTACGCCTATTCCATAACAACCCATCCATAAATTTTTCAATTGACCATCCTTATCAGAAAACTTTGCATTTAATTTCTCACTATATTTTTGGCCCAATTGAAAAATATGTCCAATTTCAATACCTCTTTTTTCTTTTAACTTTTCATTACTTTCCTGGCTGATGTAATCTCCTTTTTTTGCATTCCTTATATCGGTTATTAAAAACTTTTTCTCAATAAATGAAAACGCACGGAATACTTTGTGAAAATCAACTTTGTTACCGCCACTAACAAAACTTGAAAGACTACTGGCAGAGTAGTCAGCGATTCTTATCCAACTTTTATCCCAACTGGAATTAATTTTTATTGTGTCATCATTTATATCTGGCCCAATAAAACCTAATGGAAAATTAGTTAGATTTTTATTAATAATTGCATTATCTTCTACTATTTTTAGGTGTATCAAGTTTGAAATATATTTTTTGTTGATCAAATTAAAAAGCTTGACTTCATTAATATTCTGATCTCCTCTAATACATGCGAGTATTGGGACTTCAGATTTGTCTTCAAATTTTGCAAGGAATATAACGACCTTGATTATTTGACTTGCATCTAAATTATTATTTTGGCAAATATCAACAATTGATTTTTGATTAGGGGTTTCTATCCATTCTTCATGGGACATTTTTAAAGGAATCTCTTTGGAGGGTAAAGAAACGGCTTTTTCAATATTGGCAGCATATGAGCCACTCTCAGTAAATAAAATAGAATCTTCCCCTGCATCTGCTGTTACCATAAACTCTTTAGATGCCGCTCCTCCAATTGCTCCACTATCGGCATCCACGCCGACTGTATCTAATCCACAATTTTTAAAAATATTTTCATAAGCTGTTTCCATTTTTTCGTAAAAAGAAGATAAATCTTCTTTTGAGTAATGAAAAGAATAAGCATCCTTCATTATAAATTCCCTACTTCTCATTAATCCAAATCTTGGTCTTATCTCATCTCTAAATTTTGTTTGTATTTGGTAAAAACATAATGGCAGCTGTTTATATGAATTTATCATTTCTGATGCAATACTTGTAATGACTTCTTCATGTGTAGGCGCTAAGCCAAATTCTTTTCCTTGTCTATCCTTTAAATTAAACATAATACCTTCTCCTGCGGTGTAACCTTCCCATCTTTCACTTTTTTTCCATAATTCTGCTGGGTGGAGTTGGGGTAAAAGTAATTTCGAACAATAAATATTATTAAGTTCTTTTTCAATTATGGCAGATATTTTTTCGATAACTCTAAGCATTATTGGCATGTATGCATAAATGCCACTATTAACTCTGCGAATATAACCTCCTTTTAAAAGTAATTGATGAGAAATGATTTCTGCTTCAGAAGGAGTGTCGCGAAGCGTCCCCAGAGGAAATGAGGTGGTGACGCGCATAAAAGAAACTTATAAATATTATCAATTTTATCAATTCAGGTGTAAAAAAAATTTAAAGTGTCTTGAGTCCCTGAAGGCAGGTAGTTTAGATTTATCCTTTCTGCTAATTTCTGCAATAATAAAACTTAAAACTTTTAAGTTAATTCACTATCCTGAATGAAATTTTTAACAAAGTTATGGAAAATATAGATTCTAATATTTCTAGTTCAGAAGAATTAGTTGGTATTGATGAAGTTCAGAAATTCCTTAACCGATCAAGAGCTTCTGTTTACAGGTACACAAATACAGATCTAAGAAATTTAAATCCTAACTTTAACCCGAGAAAATTAAATCCTGAATATAGAACTGATCAGAAAGAACCATTACGTTTTCACCCTAATGAAGTTGCAAGATTTGCTAAGGATATTTTAAGAATTAAAGAAGTTACTGTCGAAGTTTTTAATTCTCCATCTTCAGCTGCACAAAATACGCTTTCTCAAATCCTTGAAGAATTAAAAAATATTAAATCTTTACTAGAAAAAAATTAATTTTAAACTATCTTTTGATTTGTGTGCTTTTTAATTGTAAAATAATTTTGTTAGGTTTATTACTCAAATTTTAACAAGTAAATCTCTTGAGGTACACAAATTCAAAGCAGTTTGTCAAAAGTAATTTAAGCAAAAAATCTTCTTTTATTACTATTTCAAGTGAATTGGAGAGAGACGATGATGACCCCTTAAGTATGAGGAGTTTATCAATTTCGTTTCTCGGGATTTTAATAGCTTCTCTAACAATTCTATTACCCTCAATTTGTATTTTGCTTGCAAGACCTCTATCTCAAAGAAATGAGATTACTTCTTTTCACTTAATTAAAAAAGATGGATCTTAGTTTGATACCTCCATCTCCTACGAAGGGCGTAATTAATTTAGTTGTTGAAATACCAGCTGGTAGCAGGAATAAATATGAATACTGTTCTCAAGCTGGAATTATGGCCCTTGATAGGATTTTGCATTCTTCAGTACGCTATCCATTTGACTATGGCTTTGTCCCAAACACCCTCGCTGATGATGGAGCTCCACTAGATGCAATGGTAATCATGGATGAGCCAACATTCGCAGGTTGTCTAATAAAAGCAAGACCTATAGGTGTCTTAGATATGCATGACTGTGGGCAATATGATGGGAAACTTTTATGTGTTCCTATATCTAATCCTAGGCAAGAAAATATAACTAGCATTAATCAAATAGCACCTAATCAATTGGAAGATGTTGCAGAATTTTTTAGAACAAGTAAAGGTTTAGATGGAAGGTCGGTTCAAATAGATGGTTGGAGAGATTTTGAAGTAGTTGAAGAACTTTTAAGAAAATGTACACCAAAAAAAAAGAAATCCTTTAAAGTCTTAAAAAAATCATCAATAGTTAAATAAATTGAAAAGAGTAATTTTTTATAGCTATCCAAAATGCTCTACATGTAGAAAAGCATCCAAGTGGCTTGATCAAAATAATATTAATTATCAATTAATAGATATTGTTAAAGAACCACCTTCAAAAAAATTTTTGGAAATGGCTTTAATACAATTTTCTTTAGACATTAAGAAGATATTTAATATAAGAGGTAAGAGTTATAAGTCAATCGGTATTGATATTTTTGACTTAACAAAAAAAAAGATTATCGAACTTTTGTTAAATGATGGAAAATTAATCAAAAGACCATTTTTAATTATTAATGAAAGTAAATTAATACTTGGATTCAATGAGTCTGAATATATCGCAAACCTCAGATAGATATTTAATTTTATAATTTTGTAAATTTTATGAATTTCTCTTTTAAAAATTTACTTCTTGAGTGGGGACCATTACTTCTCTTAGCTTTTTTTGTCTCTTCTTGCAGATCTTTTTTAGCAGAACCTCGTTACATCCCCTCTGGTTCAATGCTTCCTGAATTACAAATAAACGATAGATTAATTATTGAAAAAATATCCTTAAGAAATTCATCACCTCAAAGAGGAGATATTATTGTTTTTAAATCCCCTTTTTCTTTTGATGAAAAACTTGTTGCATCAAGATCTAACCCATTACCAAATAAAAGTTATTGTTTTTTTATGGGTTTTCCTCCAATGTCATTCATTCCTGGATTAAGAGATCAGGCTTGTGATGCTTACATAAAGAGAGTTGTAGCATTGCCAGGAGAATTAGTGAGTGTCAATATTAAAGGCGAAGTGATAGTTAATAATAAAAAGATTTTTGAGCCATATGTTATTAATTTCTGTTCAGAATCCTTTTTTAATAATTGCGGAGAATTTAAAAGTTTGAAAGTACCGAAGGATCATTTTTTAGTTTTAGGTGACAATAGATCAAATAGCTGGGATGGAAGATATTGGCCTGGAGGTAAATTTCTTCATAAAAAAGAAATAATTGGAAAAGCTTATTTTAGGTTTTGGCCTCTAAAGAATTTTGGGCTTTTTAAAAATCAAGCCCTACATGAATCACTTTCCCTTTAATTAATTTATTTTTCTTGGGAAAATTTGAAGGAGAATCATAACCTAAATTGATTTGATTATTTAACCATTTTTCATCAGGGTCAAATATAAGCCATCTTTTACTGCCGATAGATAATTTCTCTTGCATTATTCCTAATAGATTGGAGGGATTAAAACTTAAATATTTCCAAAGCATTGGGATTGGCCAATCTCTTTTTACTACTAATTCTTTCCACAATAATGGTAAAACTAATTCAAAAGAGCTTATCCCTGCTGGTCTGTCATTTATGGGAATAAATGTATCTTCATCGCTTAATGCCTTTGAGTTCACTGCAATTGCTTGAATTAAATCATTTTCTAAACCTTTTATTAAAAATTCTCTATTTTCCTGAGAGCCCAAAGGGGGATCTACTTTCCAGCCAAGATCATCAAACTCGAGATTATTTGTATCGGCTATTAAACTCCACCAACTTATTGTTGTTGAAATTGGAATAGTATGTTTTTCTATTTCTTTAAGTGAATTTGAATCTGAGATATTTTTAATTACTATATTTGTATCAGGAAAAATATTTTTGATTCCTAAAATATTTTTAACTTCTGCAATCTCATTATTATTGTCAATAATATAAAATCCTGATTGTAGTGATTTTATGTCCTTATTTATAAATCCTTTCTGCAGTGTATTATTTTTTGTTAACGAAAATAATATTGGTAATGTCTTGTGTGGATCTAAAGAAAGACCTTTTAAAATGATTGAGTTGTCAAAAAAGTTTCTAGTAGAGAGACCTATTGAACCTGATTTCAAAAGTTCACTATGGGGGGATAGTGTTTTGCCTTCATCTTTCAAACTTAAACTTCCCCAAAAATAAATATTTAAATCAAAATCATAATTTTTCTGAAAGGGTATTTTTTCAGGATTATCTCTCCAGTTGTTACTGTTTGGAAGAAATGCGATTGTACCAAAACCTGATTTTTTTGCTCTAAACTTTAAATTTTCTAGGTTATCATCAACCCCCGTTAAGGGATCTTCTAAAAATGAGTGACTATCAACAAGCATTGGAGCCAATATTTTATTACCAGATTTAGAAATTTTAATATTCTTCTTTAACGCCTCCTCTTTAGCCTTATTACCAAAAGCTTCTATTTTGCCATCGATAATTAATAAATTATCTTTGATAACTGTCGCATTGGAACCCATCAAAATATTTATATTTTCAAAAAAAAAGCTATTTCCCATTTTTAAAGAGCCCCGGATACCGTTGAGTCCAGTATCCCACCAAGATGTGTCGTAATATTCAAAGCACTAATTACATTATCTTTTTGAGGATCCTTAAAAAGATCAATAATGGTTATACCTCCATTACCTTGCTTTATCATCCAGATATTAGAAAAATCAATTCCTAATAAATTACAAATAAGGGTTTTATTTACTGCATCATGTGCGACTAATAAAGTCAAATCTTTATTCTTTTGAGCTAAACATATTTCATCCCAAGCCTTAACTGATCTTTCAGATACTTCTTTAATACTCTCACCTTCGGGCATAACCACTTTTTCAGGTTTTTCATGCCAATTTTTAAGTAATTCTGGCCATTGTTGCTTAATTTGATTTTCTAATTTGCCTTCCCATAATCCATGGCTTATTTCTACTAAATTTTCAATCTTTTTTATTTCTAAATATGACTTTTTTCGAAGAATTATTTGTGCTGTTTCATATGGTCTATCCATTGAACTTGAAAAAGCTTTGTTGAAGTTAATTTCTTCTAGATATTTGGAGGCCTTCCCCGCCTGATCTTTCCCATTATTATTTAAGGGAATATTGATTTGTCCTTGGAATCGACCCTCTTTATTCCAGTTGGTTTCACCATGCCTAACTAAAAATATTCTTGAGTCTCCAATCTGATCAGGAATTCTTTTATCTAGATGAGAGGTTTGGTTTAAACATTCAACTTGTGTTTTATATGAATTTCTTTGCTTCAAAATATTAATGATTGAAAAAGAGGCATTATCTAACTTTATTTTTCTAAAACCTTTTTTAGGTTTCCCAATTAATAATAAAATTAAACACCTTAAGATTGCATTATGACCAATTATTAAAATATTTGCTTCTTCTTTTTCTAAATAGATTTTAAAAATACTTTTAATAAATTCATTTGCCTGCTCATATAATTCTTTAATTGGTTGGTACGTTGAATTATGAATACTCTCTAAAATTAAATTTTCAGGATCATTTTTCCAAAGAAGATAGTCTTTTGGATACTTTTCTTTTATTTCACTAATTGTTAAACCAGACCATGAACCAAGATCAACCTCTAATAAATTTTTATCATAAATTATATTATTTTCTCCTTTTAAGTTTTTTTGAATTGTCTTTGCAGTCTCAGCCGCTCTTATAAGTGGAGATGAATATATCTTGTCGAAATTAATCCCTGATAAGGCCTTCCCAGATTTAAGTGCCTGACCGTACCCTTTATCGGTTAAATATGAATCATCTGTCCTGCCTTGAACTAAGCCTTTTTCATTAAAACTGCTAAGCCCATGTCTTACTAAAACCAATCTAATGCTCATTATATAAATTTTAAATTATAGTATTTTTATCATCTCATGGCGTGATAAAAATAGGTATATGGTTATTAGGAATTTCAATGAAAACTAAATTAAGTTTTATATTTTATTATTAATTACATGAATAAAAATATTTCTAAGTCAAAACTATTTATAGCTTTTATTTCTCTAATCATTACTTTTTTTGTGTGGCAACAAGGGCTTCGAGACAGTCTTAGTCGACCATCGGTTAGTTTTGATATTAGTCAAAAAGAAAAAGAAATTGCAGAATTAGCTTTACCTTCAATACCTATTAATTTAAGAAGCCTTCTTGTTATTGATGATCCAATTGAGGATATTAATAATTCTCTTTCTGAGATTTCTTTTGATCGATTAACAGAAAGGAATCAATTGATTTGGCTAATTTCTCACACGAACAATGAGATAAATATTAAAAAAGAGTTCCGTAATAATTTTGATAATAAAAATTATAAATTGGTACAAGAAACTTTAAGTAAAAGTAATCTAGATAATTCATATAAGCCTAATGATAATTTACTAGAGTTATTTAAAGAGGATAGATTTCTGTATCACTTGTTGAGTAAAAGATTTTCTTTTGATGAGAGTCAATTAATAACAGATACACTTTCAAAAAAAATGTTTTTAAAAATAATAGCTATTAGATTATTACCTCTTTTAACAATAGTCTTTGGCTCTTTACTAGTTCTAAGGACATTATGGAGTGTTTTAGCTTCAAGAAAAATTGAATGGAAAGAATTTAAACCCTTAGATTTAAATTTGTTAGATATGGTTTTGTTGATATCAGGAGGATTTGTCGTTTTAGGAGAAGTAATTTCGCCATTATTTTCAATCACCTTAGTTGAGTCAGTGGCCTCTAATTTATCAATCGAATTGACACAATCATTAAAAATATTTTTTGGCTATCTATTTATGGCAATACCCCCAATTTTGATTATTTATTGTCAAATAAAATCTTTTGAAAAAAAAATTATTTTAAAAAAAGATTATTTTCAATTCAATTTCTTACCGATAAAAGATTCTTTTTTTCTGGGATTCAAGGGGTTTTTAATGATAATTCCCTTTGTTTTGCTGGTGTCATTAATTATGAATCTTTTAGTTGATAATCAAAATGGGAGTAATCCTTTACTTGAGATCGTTTTAAATAGTAATAATTATGTTTCATTTGTACTTTTATTTTTAACAACTACATTATTAGCTCCAATATTTGAGGAGGTTATTTTTAGAGGCGTTTTACTACCAATTTTATCAAGAGAATTTGGAATAATTTTAGGTATTACAATTTCGGCTTTTATTTTTGCTCTGGCGCATTTGAGTATCGGTGAAATGATCCCATTGTTTACCTTGGGTATAGGACTGGGAACTACTAGACTTATATCAGGAAGATTATCCTCTTCTGTGATTATGCATTCTTTATGGAATGGGATGACCTTTTTGAATTTGTTTCTGTTGAGAACATAAAGATTTTGCTATTTTGCTTGCGAATAAATTAAAAAAATGTTTATTTGATTTATAACACTTTTTATATTTCCATTAATACTAAGAGATGATTATAAATAAGAATGAAAATTCTTTAAAAAATAACCTTTACGATACTAATAAAATAACTTCTAAAAAAATAAAATTATTTAATTTAAAATTTATTCACAGGATATTTGATAGCGTAAATATATCCTTATTAATTTTGATTTTTATCTTATCTTATCTTTCTTTTAATAGTCAAATAAAATGGACAAACATTTATAAAAATTTATTAAAAACAAGAGCAAATAATAATAATCTTATTGACTATATTTCTAAGACTGAAGAATTTTATATTAATGAGATTGAGTCCCTTAATACTTTTAAAAAAGCAACTCCAAAAGATTTAATTTATCTTGATAAGCAGATTACACAGAATAAAAATAATTATTTAAATAAAAAAATTAAATTTATTAAAGATGGATTAAAAGATAGCAAATATCAAAAAGGATATTAATGAAAAGAAGTAAAAAAATTGTTCATTTAGTACCTCTCAAACCTCGAAGGTTTAAGGTTACTTATATATTTTGTTTATTATTGATTTTTGGATTATTTGGAAGGCTTGTAAATTTACAAGTTTTTAGTGCTTCTGACTTACAAAAAAAAGCGAGATTAATACAATTCACCAAGATTAGTTCTCTAAATAAGAGAAGATCAATAGTAGATAGAAATAATAGATTAATTGCTTATGATAAACCTCTCTACAGATTATGGGCTCATCCTAAATATTTTAACTTCCCTGGAGATCCTACCAATAGAGTAAGAACTATTGATGAAGTGGTTAATAAATTGACGCCAATTTTAAATATAAAAGGTGAATTTCTTCTATCAAAGTTTGAAAATAAAATGTTAGGAATTGAATTACTGGATGAAATAACAGAGAATCAAGCAAAAAAGATCAAAAACCTTCATATTAGTGGTTTGGATCTCGTTAAATATTCTCAAAGATATTATCCTCAACGTAATTTATATTCAAATCTTATTGGTTTTGTTAATTATGAGAATAAAGGTTCAGCTGGTTTAGAACTGCATTTAGATAATCAAATCAAATTACTTAACAAAAGTAATTTGATTAAGAAAGGAGGAGATGGAACACCTCTCCCAGATAATTCGGGGCCAAGAGATTTTATTAGTGACTACAAGAGTTTAGGTTTGACAATAGATTCAAGATTACAGAAAGCTACTTTTAAAGCTTTAAGTAAACATGTAGTGAAGTGGAACGCAAAGAAAGGATTCGCAATAGTAATGAATGTAAATAATGGAGAGATCTTATCACTAGCATCAATACCATCTTATGATCCAAATAAATATTGGGATTATGATCCCGAAGTCTTTAGAGGTTGGTATTCTCAAGATTTATTCGAGCCTGGTTCAACTTTTAAACCACTAAATCTAGCCTTAGCATTAGAAGAAAAAGCAATCCAAAAAGACGGTTTAGTTGAAGATAGTGGGGAGGTTACTGTTGGAGGATGGAGCCTTTCAAATTGGGATAAAAAAGGAAATGGCTATATTGATTATCCAAAAGTTTTACAAGTTTCAAGTAATGTGGGGATGGTAAAAATAATGCAAAATTTGCCGCCTAAAACTTATTGGAATTGGCTAATTAAATTAGGGATTAATAAACGTTTGGAGACGGATTTATTTGAATCTACGGCTGGTCAATTAAAGTCAAAAAATATATTTGTTACTCATTCAATTGAGCCAGCAGTAGCATCTTTTGGACAAGGTTTTTCTATTTCTCCTTTAAAATTAGCTCAACTTCACGCTGTTCTAGCTAATGGGGGAAGTGAAATAATTCCTCATGTTACTTTAAATTTTAAAGCACACCTTAAAAACTATTCTCCAAAAGAAATCTTTTCTAACGAGGTATCAGAAACCGTTCTTAAATGGATGGAAAGTGTTGTTGATAGTGGCAGTGGAAAAGGAGCAAAAATTGATGGATACAGAATTGGAGGGAAAACTGGAACTTCTCAAAAGGCAGTTAATGGAGGGTATACTAGTAAAAAAGTTTGTAGTTTTGTAGCTTCTTTTCCTGTTAATAATCCAAAGTATGTTGTCCTTGTTGTTATTGACGAACCTTCAAAGGCATACGCTTATGGTTCAACGGTTGCAGTGCCAATTGCAAAAGAAATTATCGAAAGTTTAATTGTTATTGAAAAAATACCGCCACAAATTAAAGAAAACAGGAAAATTGTTAAAAAACCATGAAATTATTCTGGTTTTTAGTTAATTAGTTCATCATTTAGTGATTTCATTTGAAATTGAAGCTATCTTATAAAAATATATGGTTATCTAAAAATGAAATCAATTTTAGAACAATTATCTTCTATTACTGTTGTTGTTGCTGATACTGGAGATTTAGATGCGATTAAAAAGTTTCAACCTAGAGATGCCACTACTAATCCATCTCTAATATTGGCTGCGGCTAAGAATCCTGATTACATAAAATTAATAGATCAAGCTTTGGAAAGCTCAAGAAAATCCCTACCTGTTGGCTTTTCTGAAAGTGAATTAATTAAAGAGACTATAGATCAGGTTTCAGTATTTTTTGGCAAGGAGATTCTTAATCTTATTTCTGGAAGAGTATCTACTGAAGTTGATGCAAGACTAAGTTTTGATACTGAAGCGACAGTTACAAAAGCCAGAAAGCTAATAAATCACTATAAAAGTTTTGGAATAGATAAAGAAAGAATATTGATTAAGATCGCTTCAACATGGGAAGGAATTAAGGCAGCTGAAATTTTAGAAAAAGAAGGTATTAAATGCAATTTAACCTTACTTTTTAACTTCTGCCAAGCTGTAGCCTGTGCTAATGCAAAAATAACCTTAATCTCACCTTTCGTAGGGCGAATATTGGATTGGCATAAAGCAAAAACTGGCAAAGATAACTTTGCGGGGTGTGAAGATCCAGGTGTTATATCCGTAACCAAAATCTACAATTATTTTAAAGAAAAAGGATTTAAAACTGAAGTAATGGGTGCAAGCTTTAGAAATATAGATGAAATAAAAGAATTAGCAGGTTGTGACCTTCTAACTATTGCTCCAAAATTTTTAGACGAACTTAATAAAGAACAAGGTGAATTAATTAAAAAATTAGATGAAAATACTCAATCTAATAGTTCTAATGATTATGAATTTGATGAGAAAGACTTTAGATTAATTATGTTAGAGGATCAAATGGCAAGTGAAAAGCTTAGTGAAGGAATAACAGGCTTCAGTAAAGCAATAGAAGAATTAGAAGAGTTGTTATTAAAAAGGCTTTCAGAAATTAATAATCAAAAATTAATTTCGACAACCTAGATTTAATTTTTATTAAAACAATAATTAATCTTTGCTTTTGGTTAGAAGTCTCTTTATAACTCTCATCGCAATGTCTTCATAATTCATTTGACCAGATAATATTTGTGCAATACGTTGAGGCGCTGTTTTCCGTTTTACACCTAATTGATAGCCAGTTTTTGGGAATCTATAAAAGATTTGAGCAATTCTCTTTCCCCATGCCATAGATTTCCCCCATTCATTATTAATGTTTGTTGAATAATTATTTAAATCACTAATATTTCTGGACAAACAGTGGTCAATACTTTCTGCAGCAAAATAACTACTAATTAGTGAAGGTCTAATACCCTCTGCCAAAAACGGATCGCAAAGTGAAGCTGCATCCCCCACCGCAATTACCCTATCTCCATTGAGCTTGTTTAGACCATTCCAAATTCTTAGTTTTTTATGAACTACCTTAAAAGATAAATCTTCAAATCCAAAACTTTTTATTACTTTTTTATTGAGGTCTTTGTTTTCTAGAAGTTTATTATTTATAAAAGTGCCTAAGCCAATATTGACACTGTCTTTTAATGGGAATGCCCAAGCAAATCCATATTTAACAAATCCAAACTCAAATCTAACTGAATCTTTAGAAATATTCCCTAATCCTTTTAACCTCAAGGCGATAGTATTGGCAAATTTTGGCTTTCTTGGACCTAAGTTGAAATATCCAGCCCATTTAGATTGTGAACCGTCGGCGATAACAAGAAATTTAGATTTATATGTAACTTTATTGTCGCATTTTATTATCCAAGTCTTATTTTGCTGCGTTATTTTATCGGCCTGTACTGGTCTAAGTATCTTACTGCCATATTTTAGAGCTTCATCAAGTAATAATTTATCTAATTTTTCTCTTCTAATAATCCAAAAAGGGGATTCACCTCTAAGGTCGGCAACAACATTATCATATGACTCCCATCTGAATTCAACATTCCTAATTTTAGATTCTATTGATTCATCTATGTCTAATGGGAGATATTTTTTCATTGAGGATGCCATCCCTCCTGCGCAGGGCTTTATATTTCCTGATGCCTCCTTTTCTATAATTAAAACCGAATAGCCTTTTTTTGATAAGTTAAGTGCTGTAGAAGATCCTGAGAGACCTCCTCCAATAATTATAATGTCGAATTCCTTCAAACTTTTAGAATCTCTTTCTCCTTTTCAGATAATTTAGTTTCTATTAGAGAAATGTATTTGTCGGTAAATTTTTGTATCTCTAATTGGTTATCTCTTGACAAATCTTTTGATATTAAACCTTCCTTCTCATCTTTTTTCTCTTTGTCAACAGCATCCCTTCTAATATTTCTTAGCGCTACTTTCCCTTCCTCTGCGTATTTAGAAGCTAACTTGCAAAACTCTTTTCTTCTTTCTTCAGTTAATGGTGGGACATTTATTCTTATCACCTTCCCATCATTGTTGGGGGTGATACCTAAATCACTTACTGAGATTGCTTTTTCAATAGTTTGTAGGGCAGAAATATCAAATGGTTGTATTGAAATTGTTTGTGAATCTATAGTTGATATTGAGGCAAGGGATTTAATGGGAGTTTCCGATCCATAATACTCAACACTAATTCTGTCTAATAATGATGCGTTAGCCCTCCCCGTTCTAATAGTATTAAAGTTTCTTTGAGTGGCTTCAACACTTTTGTTCATGCTCGATTGAATTTCTTGTTCTTTCATAATTAAAAATAATTAACTTATTAAAGAGCCTATAGACTCTCCAGCAACAGCTCTTGATATATTCCCTTTTTTAAAAATATCAAAAACCATAATTGGAATATTATTATCTTTGCATAGAGCAATAGCAGTACTGTCCATCACGGCGATTTCATCACTAAGAACTTGTTGATATGTGAGAGAGGAGTACTTTTTTGCTTCTTTAAATTTATTGGGATCACGATCATAAACTCCGTCAACTTTTGTCGCCTTCATAACAACCTCAGCATTTATTTCGGCGGCTCTCAAAGCGGCAGTAGTATCAGTAGTAAAAAATGGATTTCCACAACCACCTCCAAAAACTACAACTCTTCCTTTCTCTAAATGCCTCATTGCTCTTCTTCTAATATAAGGTTCGGCAATTTCTTGCATCTCTATCGCCGTTTGTACTCTAGTTTCAACTCCGACTCTTTCTAATCCATCTTGCAGGGAAATAGCATTCATCACAGTTGCTAACATCCCTACATAGTCCGCTGTAGCTCTGTCCATACCATCAGCAGAACCTTTTAGTCCTCTAAATATGTTGCCGCCCCCAACAACTATTGCAAGTTGAACTTTATTTGCGATTACTTTCTCAACGTCTTCAGCTATTGATTGAACTATCGCAGGATCTATACCGTACGGTTTATCTCCCATTAGTGCTTCACCACTAAGCTTTAAAAGTACTCTTTTGTAAGTCATTCAATAATCATACTTTTATGACCTTAGCAAGTAAATATACAGAATTTCTTTTTTAGGATAATAATGCTTGCGTCTTTAAACAATTCTCAATCGAAAAACAGAAAAACAGAAAAACAAATTAAAGTCTAATACTCTACGCACTCTTGAGCTTTTATGCCCTGTTCTTTAAAAGGATGCCTAATTAATTTCATTTCTGTTACCAAATCAGCTTGATTAATGATTGATTCGGAAGCTCCTCTTCCAGTTAAAACTATGTGGTTTTTTCTATTTTTCAGACTTTTTATAAACTTAATTATTTCTTCTGGAGAGAGATATCCAAGTTTAGTTGCGATATTTATTTCATCAAGGATTATAAGTTTATATGATTCATTTGTTATGAATCTCTTAGCAATGAGCCAAGCTTCTTTAACTAATTCTTCATCCCTCACTCTATCTTGTGTTTCCCAAGTAAATCCCTCTCCTAATGCATGCCATGTAATATTTGATGATAAATTTTTAAGTGCTTTTTCTTCACCAGTAGTCCAACCACCTTTAATAAATTGAATAATTGCCACTTTATGACCATGTCCAATAGTTCTTAATGCCATTCCTAAAGAGGCAGTTGTTTTCCCTTTCCCATTTCCAGTAAAAACAATTAATAAACCTTTTTTTGTTTTCCTTGCTTGTAATCTCTTTGATTGAACTTCTTTTCTCTTTTGCATTCTTTTTTTATATAGACTCTCATCTGATTCAGGGGATAATTTACCTCCTATCCCAAGTTCTTTAGCCTGAATATCAAGACTGGTTACATTTCTTGAAGAGGGTTGTTTCTCATCAGCCATAAAATAACTTTTAACTTTGATTATAATGATTTAAAAAATTCACGTTTTTTTATATTTTGAAAGTGCATTGTTAACAGCTTGTTGTTGATCTCGTTTTGTTATCCAGTGATGGTATGTTTGAGTATGTAGGCTAACGGAATGTCCCATCATTCTTGCGGCAACTGTATCAGGTAGATCATAGAAAATTGTCCTAACAGCCCAAGCATGTCTTAGGTCATAAGGTTTTATTTCAAGGGAATAACGTTTAAATTGATCAGTTATTTTTTTTCCAATATTTTGCAAAGTTGTAACTCTAAGATCTCTATTTATTTTTGGGAGTAATTCTGGATCTTTGCCTAATTTGCAAAGTTCAAATTTATCTACCCATTTGGGATGAAAGGGCCAAACCTGATGTTCACCTGTTTTAGTAGTAGGCAAAACTCTAATGATTTTGTCTCCATTATTGGTTAAGGAGCTTAAGTCACAAAAAAATACTTCATGATTTCTTAAACCATAAGTAGCCATAAGCCCGAAAACATATTTCCAGGACTTATTTGGTATCTTGTCCCATAGATTTTCAATTATCTCGTCAGTAGGAAGATCCCTAAAGCTTGCTTTATTTAGTCCATAACCTTTAGACATTAATTTCCAATCTTCAGGAAGTTTATGTTCTAAAAATTTTGCCAAAACGCTCAGAGAGGTCGCGCATTGTTTTCTGCTTCTGCTCCCTTCTTTATAAGTTTTTAATGTGCTTATAAAAATATTATCTAAATTTTCATTATTAGTATCATTTTGGATGGATATCAATCTCTTAAGGTAGGGCTTATAAGAACTTCTCCAAGTTGTTTTTCTAGTGCTTGTTAAATATTCGTTTTTATTCTCACTAAAAAAATAATTCTCAAAATCATTAAGCCTAGTTAAAAATTTAAATTCTTCTTTTTTTTCCTTCTTATCGGAAAATTTTACCCAATTGATCCAATCAAATTGATTTAACTCTAATTGCAAAGTTATTAATTGTAATTTTTTCTTAGCTTCTTCTAAGCCATTAAAATCGGCTTTGAGTCCAAGAGATATTCTTTGAACGGAAAAGTTTTTATTATTATTTTTTGAAGGAAGTGAACCTCTAATGTTTAATTTATCCCCTCTTTTTTCAATTTTAAGTTTGCTTCCTTGAGTAGCAAATTTATCATTGATATTATTAATTTCCTGAATTACGTTCATTAACTTATATAATTACATTTATGATGACGTTTCCTATGTTTTTTTTCAATCTCCATAAAAATTAAATGGAAAAAATTGGCGTCTTATTAATGAATCTTGGGGGCCCTGAAAGGATTACAGATGTAGGCCCATTTTTATATAATTTATTTTCTGATCCTGAAATAATTAGGCTTCCTATCCCAGTATTTCAGAAACCTTTAGCATGGTTAATAAGTACACTTAGAAGTACAACTTCACAACAGGCTTACCTTTCAATAGGTGGGGGTTCTCCTATCAGAAGAATTACGGAACAACAAGCTAGAGAACTACAAAGCAAATTAAGAGATAAAGGTTTAAATGTCACAACTTATATAGCTATGAGATACTGGCATCCTTTCACAGAATCAGCCATAGCTGATATGAAAGCAGATGGGGTAGATCAAATAGTGGTATTACCTCTATACCCGCACTTTTCTATAAGTACAAGTGGCTCGAGCTTTAGGGAATTAAAAAAATTAAGAGACTCCGATTCTGAGTTTAAAAAAATACCAATGAGATGTGTAAGAAGTTGGTTTAGTCAATCAGGTTACTTAAAATCTATGGTTGAGCTCATTTCGGAACAAATTTCACTATGTGAATCGCCTCATAATGCACATATCTTTTTTACAGCTCATGGAGTTCCTAAAAGTTATGTGGAGGAAGCAGGAGATCCATATAAAGAACAAATAGAAGATTGTTCACTACTAATTATCGATGAACTTGAAAAATATTTAGGTCATTCCAATTCTTACACTCTGTCTTATCAAAGTAGGGTTGGTCCAGTTGAATGGTTAAAACCATATACAGAAGAAGTATTGACAGACCTTGGTAAAGCTAAGGTTAATGATTTAATTGTAGTCCCTATAAGTTTTGTAGGAGAACATATTGAAACTTTACAGGAAATTGATATTGAATACAAAGAAATTGCTGAAAAAGCAGGGATTGTTAATTTTAGGAGGGTAAAAGCTTTAAATACACACCCTACCTTTATTGATGGTCTTAGTGATCTAGTTGTTTCTTGCCTAGAAGGACCGATAGTTAATATAGAGAAAGCTTCTGAGTTGCCTGAGAAAGTTAAACTTTACCCTCAGGAAAAATGGCAATGGGGTTGGAATAATAGTTCAGAAGTTTGGAACGGAAGGGTTGCTATGATAGTTTTTCTTATACTTTTTATTGAACTCATCTCAGGTTCTGGGCCTCTTCATAGATTAGGGATTTTATAAATTGTATATTATTAAAAAATATCTAAAACTTAATCATGAGCAATTAAAATGCAAAGTAATTTTTGACATTACATTTCCAAAATGGGCAATATTTTTTAATTAAGTTTATTATTTAAATAGATTTATTTTCTTTAGTGACGCTTACTTCGACATCTTTAACAAAAGATGATTCAGAAAAAAATTACCCCATTTGGATTACAGGTGCTGAAGC
>CABZLA010000009.1 GCA_902526435.1 uncultured Prochlorococcus sp.
TTTTTTGTAAATGACTTATTGATTTATCTATTTCAGAAATTGCGTCATTAAATCTATCCTGCGCTAATGAAACATTTTTCCCTACCGCATTTTTAAATTGATCAAGAGTACTTTCAAAATTTGTTATGTCATAATTCTCTCTTTTCATTAAATCTATTTGAGTTTTATACTTTAGAGTTTCAAAAGAAGCATTTCTAAGAAGAGAAATAATAGGCAGAAAGAATTGTGGCCTTACTACAAACATCTTTGGATACTTATAAGAGACATCTACAATTCCGGAATTATATAGTTCACTTTCTGGTTCCAATAATGAAACTAATACTGCATATTCGCATGATTTCTGAGTTCTATCTTTATCTAATTCTTTAAAGAAGTCTTCATTTTTTCGTTTATTAAAACCATCAGCACTTTGGTTTTTCATCTCAAACATTATAGAGACGATTTCAATTTTATTATCATCAAACTCTCTAAAAATATAGTCACCTTTGCTTCCTGAAGTGGCATCATTATCTTTTTCGAAATATGAGTTTTTAAAAGCAGTAGCTCGATTTAGATTGAATTGCGTCTCACAATGTATCTCTAATGTTTCTCCAACCATTTTTGTTGAAAGTTTAGATTTCATATCTCTTAGTTCTTGAATTGTTAAATCACGCTCAGTAATTTTGTTCTTAAATTTTTCTTCAATTTCTCTCTCATTTATGGATTTTTCTAATTTCATTTTTTCAATAGAGTTTATTAATGAAGTTTTTTCTTTTTCTAAACTATTTACAGCTTCAATTACTTTATTCTTTGACGATAAATCACTAATTACAGATTGCCTTTCAATATCCCCCTTTAATTTAATTACTTCATTATTGAGCAAATTGATTTTGTTCGTTGCTTTATTTTTAAGTTCATTTAGTGCATTTAATTTCTTTTCTTCAGCGATATTTAACTTAGACTCAAGTTCTTGAATTTTTGTCTCTTTTTTTTGCCTGTCTTCCATTAATTTTATTTTTAATTCTTGTTTGGCAATTTCTATCCCTTTATTCTTATCTTCTTCAGCGAGTTTAAGTCTTTCCTCTATTTGCTTGTTAAATTCCTCGTCTTTAATTTGAAGAAGTATTTCTTCAAAGCTGCTTGGATCTATTCTGAATGTTTTTCCACATGATGGACATTTAATATCTTTCATTTTTTACTAATAAAGAATTTTTATTTTAGAAAATGACATGATAATCTAATTATTTATAAGGAATTTAATTATGGATATAGAATAATCATAGATTGAATATTATGCATCAAATACTTAAAAGAAATAAAAATAATTCTTCTCCTTCTAAATTAAACCTGATTCTTTTAAGATATTAATTTTATTTGCTAGTTCAATATCTGCTGTTGAGATAGATCTATCTGAAGTTTTGTGGGAGGAAATTGTATATCCGCTATCATCAACAAACTCATCCTCTGAATCGGATATATTTTTGATGGGTTGATTATCAGTATAAATTTCAGAATTAAATGTTTTAGTTTTACTCAAATTGCTATATCCAAAATTCGCGATACCTCTTGCATCCAATGCTTCTTCGACAAGTATTCCAACAACTTTTGACCTGCTTATAGATTCACTTTTAGATATTTGATCTATAATTTCCAGAACTCTTTTCCTGGGTAGATATCCTATCCTTTTGACTGGATTTTCCATTCTCGTATTGTAGATTATTTGTCATAATTGTAACACTTTTGTCAAGTTTTTAAAGACTATAAGAATTTTAGGTATTTATAAATTAGAAATATTTTTATTTAATACACAAACATCTTTGCCTTAAATTATCTTAAAATAATTTATTGTTTAGACTATTTATAGTCATTTTATTATTATTTATTTTAAACAATTTTTTTATAAGTAATTATTTCAATTACATTAAATTTTAAAACCACTTTTATGAAAGATAAAACCTACGATAATGCAGATAGTTTTGCTAAATCTTTTGATGATGAGTGGCAAAAAGTTGATTGTAATGATATGGCTCAAAAAATAGATAAAGTTATTGAAATTTTATCTGATCACCCATTTGTAATTTCTAATCTTGCTAATGCAAGAAATATAGCAGAATTTAGAGTTTATTCTCTCAAAAAATTTCAATAATTATAAATATTTTCTAAATTTATAAACTTTTAATAATTTATATTGTTGTTATTTAGTTTTTAAATTAAATGTTTGGAGTATTAAAAAATCCTTTTGTAAACAAAAATATTATTATTCCAATTATTGGACCAATGCCAAATATAAATAATAATAATTTGGCTGAATTTTTTGTCTGTCCTAATTCATTATTAGCATTTTGTATTGATTTTTTTTGATTCTTTTTTGATGATTTTTTCTTCATGAAAACTATATTACAACAAACTAATAAAGAAATAATAAATAATTTAAGTTTTGGTTAATTTGTATTTGTTTGACATATCTCATTAAATATAAAAAAATACAATATTGTATAATGATTACTAATGTTCTGTAGATATGAGTGCATCTAAAAGAGAGGAAGTAAGTTCCCACCTTAGATATATAAGGTTAGAACTTAGAGAGATGCATCAAATGCTTATAAAGGATGATTTATTACCTGATCTTAGCGAAGCAAAGGAAGTACATGCCCAACTAGATGCTCTTTATGAACTGTTGTCTGATAAAAGAAAAAAGAAGGTTAAAAATGAATATGAAAATTTCTAGTTCTCAACTATCAAATTTTTTTGAACAATTTAAGAACTGAATTCTATTTTTTTACGTTTATCGTGCAATAACTCTAACTTATTATAAATTTCTTTTATTTGTATTTGCAAGATATCCGTTGAGTCGATGTTACTTAAAGATTCCATTGCTAGTAATAGACTTTCCTTAGCCTCAATCAAATGTCTACATTCTTTACTACCCGCTTCGTAGGACATAATTATAAAAATTTAATTATCATAAATATATTAAGATTACTTCAGTATTCTCTGATACTTTTATTAAATGAATGTTTATTATTGTCATATGTAATACAAAAATGTATTTTTAACTTATTAAGCTAAAAAAAAATTATTTTATGAAAAAGGATTCTATAGATATTAAATTTTGCATAAATTTAGCAATTGATAATGCTGAGAAAAGAATTAAATTATTAGAAAAGAGGGATCAAAAATGCATCCTCGATGAATATAAAGAGTGGTTAAAAGAGAGCGTTGATTATCAATCAATCTTATTATTAAGAGAGGATCCAATTATTTAAAGATTAAATTTTGAAATTAATTAATTTAATCTTTTTGATTAGAAGTTACTTTTAATAAAAAATATAGACTGAGAACAAAAATACCTATAAGTATTGTAGTTAAAGTTGAAAAGTTATACATTTACAAATATTTCTTAAAAATTGTTAGTGATATTATTTTAACAAATTATTGATTTGTAATTATTTAGTACTAATTGTCATTTATTAGGAAATTTATAAATTTAGTAAATTCTTTCTTTTCTAAATTAATATTTTTGGAGTTTTTTTTTAATTTGTTAAATATGACTTCTAACAAATATTCTTTCTTGTTACTCATAATTTTTAACTATTTTTCTAATAAATAAACTTTTTCTTCACCTATTTTATCAGGAGTTGTTATTTTACACCCTTTGTCTTTTTCCATATCGCAATCTTTAGTCGCAGGAAATGATTTCCAGGTACATATTTTTTCTTCAGTATATTCTTTAGAAATAGTCCATCCATTATTGAGGAAATCAGAAATGCCGTCTTCTCCACAGGAATATCTTACTTCCATTTTTCTCTTTGATATCTCTATTTTCTGACTCTTTTGTTTTTCAGAATCTATTATTAACTCCTTTTTATTAGGTGTTGATTTGCAAGAAGTTAAAAAAATTAAAACTAAGAATAATTGCGTAATCTTAATAAAATTCTTCATCTATTTCAATTTTTGGAAAGGATGTTTTTATTTTTTTTAAATTATAGTTTATTTTGATTCGATTACTTTCAACAATTGATCCATTTTATACATTAAGATTTTGACCTCATCTGGTTTTGGTAATAATAACTCTTCAGTAACGGAAAGGTGCATTCTTTTTAATTCTTTTCTAAGATCCTTTAAATGCATCTTTACATCTTCTTTTTTTTGTCTAACGTTAGTCATAAATTAATAATTGAAATTGAAATTTAATTTATAAAACTATAGAAGTTTTTAGTACTTTTATATGGTAATAAATAATTAGATCAATCTTCGAGGTTTTTGATTTCATATATTTTGTCGCCCCCATTACAAAAATTAGTTGATAACATTCTTAATTCGTTCCTTTTTATATTCATTAGATTTTTATTTTTTATAAAATAATTCTGAGCATTATTCTCGCAATCTAATCTGTTTTTAGAGTATTTAACTAGTGGATAAATATAAGTTAAACCAGCTAAAAAGAACAAAAATATAATTATTAACTTTTTCTCATTTTTAAGTATCTCGGTATATTTTTTCTTTGACTTTAATACTTTAATAAGCCATTTATCAGGTAATCCAATTTGAACAAATAATAATTCGACCCACCAAGGGAGAGATTTATTTTTTTTATTATTTGAATTTGTTGAAGCTTTTAATTTTTTATTTTCAAAGGTTGGATCTTTTATACCTTGTACCTTTCTTGATTCTTTTTTCTCCATATCATCAAATGTCTTATTTGGAATATAGTGGTTTTATTTTGATTTGAAAACTATATTTTTATTTTTTAAGTTTTAATTTGATTTATACATGATTTTGATTATTGTAAATTTGTAGTTTATATATATAAATACATAATGCCTAAAAAAAGAAGAAAGTTAAATAAAGATTTCGAGAAAAAAATATATACTTCAAAAAAAAATGTGGAATTAGTTTTGGCTAAAATTTATGATATTGACGATGAGGATATCCAAAAAGAATATATAAGCGCCTTTAATGATGTTGTTCATTCTTATGATCAATTAAAAAGTGACTATGAATTAACTGGCTTCAATGATAATTCTGAAAAATTGATTGCTGAATACAATAAAGCTTTTTCTCTTTTTGAGTCAGAGTTTGAAATATAAAATAGATTTATTTTTTGAAAGGTATTACAGGAATTTCAATTTTTTTTCCTTGTAATAAATTTAATTTTTTAAATTTTAGGTTTTTAATACAAGTAGATCTATTTGACTTCTTTTGACATATTTTTTTTATTTGATAATCAGAAAGTGAATAAACACTATTCTCAAATAAAAATAAAATAAAAAAAAATAAAATGGTATTGAAAAATAATTTCATCAATTTTTTTATTTTGAAGAAAAGTTAAATCTTATTTTTAAGATTAACCATAATTACAAAAATCCAAAAGCTTTTTTAATTCATCTTTACTTAAGTCTGTAGAAATAAAAACTTCTTGAGCTGTTCTACCCCTTCTTGCAATTGCTTTATAGCCGTTAATTGTTTTTACAGATACTCTTATAACTAAATTAGTAGATCTCCCTCTTACTCTTGATATTATTGCTGGGGTTATAGTTTTAATTCTTATGTTTAAAGCAAGTTTTTTAAGAACTGGAATCAACCCCTCTATGTGTGTACTATGGTTTAAAACAACTCTTCCCAAGGTGGTTACTCTCTTTATGAATATTCTATTTAATAGAATTCATTTCTGAGAAATAAATTTTTGTTTGGAAAGGATTGGATTAAAATATTTTTTTTGGAAGTTCTGTTATATTGGGTCTATTAATAAAAATATGATGATTTTTCAAATAGGTTGGGCTGCTCTAGCAGCAATTTTTACTTTTTCTATTGCTATGGTTGTTTGGGGCAGAAATGGTGACGGTTCTATTGATATATGATTTTTCGTCATTTAACTATGAAGATTATTTAAGCAAATTTCTTATTTTTGCATCTTTTGCTTTACTTAGTCTAATTACCATGGCAGTAATTTATATTTCTTATATTTCTTGGAAGGATAAGAGAAGATTAGAGAAATAATTTTTTAATTTTTAAACTATTTGTTCTTTTCTTTCTTATTTTTTAATTTTGCTTCTTGAAGAAGTTCTTTCGCTTGTTCCATTTTTATAATACTGCTTTTATAAATTCCTATATCCTTTTCTGCTTTATTAAATGATAAATTTAATTTATTAATGATATCTGAAATGATTTTATTCTTTTCAGAATCTTTAATATCCTTGAAATCAGTTGCATTAGCAATAATTAAGTAAATTCCTAAATTCAATATCCTTGACGAGTATAGGTTAGTATTTGATTTTTCTTTTAATAGAATTGAGATTTCTTTTAAGGATTTATTTTTGTAGCCTTCAAGAGTTTTCTTGGAGGCTTCTTTTATTTTTTTAGGTTCAAAATTTGAGGAATTACATAATGATTCAAAAAGTATCACTAAATGTTCCTCAGGCTTATAACCTTTTGTTAATTCTTTGAATGTTTCTGTAAGACCAACACTAAATAAATCATCTTGTATGAATTCATTTTGGTGATTTAAAAGATTAAGTTCAACAAGCATTTCATCAACTATCCTTTTATATAAACCTGGAATTACGTAAGGGAATTGTTCATGAAATAACTTTTTGCTATCTGAGACAGTCAATTTTTCTTTCAATTGTTTATATGTAAACCTTAATAACCATAGCGTATGTTGAGTCAATATCGTTAAGATCTAATAAACAGATAAATATTATTATGATCCCTTTAGTTTTAGAAGAATCTGGTGGAAGTGAAAGAGTATTTGATATTTACTCGAGACTTTTAAGAGAGAGGATTATATTCTTAGGAGAACAAGTAACTAGTGATACTGCTAATAGAATTGTTGCTCAATTACTTTTCCTAGAAGCAGAAGATCCTGAGAAAGACATCTACATGTATATTAATTCTCCTGGAGGCTCGGTTTATGACGGTTTAGGCATTTTTGATACTATGCAACATGTAAAGCCTGATATACATACTGTTTGTGTTGGTCTTGCAGCAAGTATGGGTGCCTTTTTACTTGCGGCTGGAACTAAAGGTAAAAGAAGTAGCCTGAGACATTCAAGAATTATGATTCATCAACCTCTTGGTGGTGCAAGAGGACAAGCCAGCGATATAAGAATTCAAGCTGATGAAATTTTATATTTAAAAGAACGTTTAAATAGCGAACTATCTGAAAGAACAGGTAAAGAACTTGAAACTATTAAGGAAGATACTGATAGAGATTTTTATATGTCTCCAAAGGAGGCAGTGGAGTATGGTCTAATAGATTTGGTTTTAGATAAAAAACCAATTAAAAATACTTAATTAAGTATTTGTGGAGTTCTTTCTTTTTCAGGAATTTGTGTGAATTCAGAAAGGATCTGTACAAACTCTTCACCATCTAAGGTCTCTTTTTCTATTAAAAGATCTACTAATTTATCCATTGCCTCTCTGTTTTTACTAATTATTGAATAGGTTTGTTTATAACATTCTTTTACCATAACTCTTACACTCTCATCAATTTGTTTAGATATAGAGTCAGAAACTTCACTTCTAGTCATTAAATCTCTTCCTACAAAAACTTCTTGATTGCCACCTTCAAGAGCAATTGGACCTAGTTCGCTCATTCCAAATCTTGTAACCATTTGTCTAGCCATTGAAGCTACTTGTTGAAAATCTCCTCCAGCTCCAGTTGTTATTTCACCTTTGCCAAAAACAACATCCTCAGCCGCTCTTCCTCCAAGAGCACCCATTATTCTTGCCTTCAAATTTGCCCTGCTTATAAGAGATTGATCATCATCTGGAGTAAACCAAGTAAGTCCTTTTGCTTGCCCTCTTGGAATAACAGTTACTTTCTGAACAGGATCATGTGCTTTTACTAAAGTTCCTATTATTGCATGTCCAACTTCATGATAAGCAATTAATCTTTTGCTTCTTCCATCCGTTAGTGGAGAACCTTCCATTCCGGCGACAATTCTATCAACTGAATCATCAATTTCTAAAATACCTATTGACTCTTTTCTTCTTCTTGCGGTTAAGATTGCGGCTTCGTTTAGAAGATTTGCTAAATCAGCTCCAGTAAAACCAGGCGTCCTTCTTGCAATACTTTCTAAAGTTAAGTCTTCTTGAAGAGTTTTATTTTTTGAGTGAACTTCAAGTATCGATAATCTTCCTTTAATATCAGGAGCATCAACTGTGACTTGTCTGTCGAATCTTCCTGGCCTCATTAAGGCTGAATCCAAAACATCTGGACGGTTGGTTGCAGCAATAATAATAATTCCACTATTACCTTCAAATCCATCCATTTCTGTTAAAAGTTGGTTAAGAGTTTGTTCTCTTTCATCATTTCCACCACCGATACCAGCTCCTCTTTGCCTTCCCACTGCATCAATTTCATCAATGAATATTAAGCATGGACTATTTTCTTTAGCTTTTTTAAAAAGATCTCTAACTCTGCTAGCACCTACTCCAACAAACATTTCTACAAATTCTGAACCTGCAAGGGAAAAGAATGGAACACCTGCTTCTCCTGCAATAGCTTTTGCTAAAAGAGTTTTACCTGTTCCTGGAGGACCTACAAGTAATACCCCTTTTGGAATGCGAGCACCGACAGAAGTGAATTTTTCAGGTTTTTTTAAAAATGTAACTACCTCTTCTAAATCCTCTTTTGCCTCATTAACTCCTGCGACATCATCAAAAACCACTCCAGTATCAGCATCCATAGCAAATCTAGCTTTTGACTTTCCAAATTGCATTGCTTGACCTGGTCCTCCAGGCATACCATTTGATCTCCTAGCTAAAAGAATTAAACCTCCTATCAAAATTGCAGGGAATAGAAGATTACCGAGAACTCCTAATGCTGGAGGTGTTGTTTTAACAGGGTGTACATCAAAACTTATACCCTCATTTTTGAGATTAGTTATTAACTCAGGTGTAAGACCAGGCAAATCTACTCTCAATCTTTGTACTTTATTATCCAGATCTGAATCTATTGTTTCGATAACTGCATTTCTACCTCCATCAAAAATATCAACTGATGTAACTCGACCCGACTTAATATAATCTAAAAACCTTCCATAACTAACTCTAGCTACGGCTGAATTTTTAGGAGCTATTGTAGTACCGTTGGATTTTAATGAATCAATATTGCTTGTTGAAAGAAATTGATATGAAAGGGCTATGACTAGAATAATTGGAAGAGCCCATAAAATTATTGTTTTGAATTTTGGATTCATTAATTTATTTCATATATAAATTTTCATAATTCTAGAATGAAACGGTACTTTTCGTTGATATTTTTCTTAACTTAATTTTTATAGTAGATTAAATTTATATTTTAATAATTTTAATGGAATTCAATATTAAGGATAAAGTTAAATTAATAAATCCTTTATCTTATCTTAAAACATCTGATAATATGCCTATGCTTAGACCACCTGATTTAGTAGATATTGACGAAGTTGGAGAAATAATAGCTATAAAATCTCCTGATACTGTTGAAATAAAATTTAGAAGAGGATCTTTCTTAATTGATACTGATAAGATTGAAAAAACACAAATCTAAAAATTTTTTATCCAAAGTTTATTAATTTCATTACATTTTTTCTCGTCTCCGTAAATACTTAAAAAGGGTTTCCCTAAATATTTTTTAGTTACTTTCCAAATATCTCTAGAGTTTACATCATTAATTTTATTTAAAAAATCATAATTTTGTTCTAATGAATATCCAATGTATTGAATCTTTCTCTGTAATATTTCATCTAAAGTTTGGTTAGATATTAGAAATGAACTTTTCAATTTAATTTTAGCTAAATAGATGTCTTTTTTGATAATTGGAGAAGATAATAATTTTCTCCATAATTGAGATAGGATTTTAAATGCTAGAAGCGCATTTTTATTTGAGACAGAAAAGTAAACTAAAAAAGGAGAATTTTCAATTCTACAAGGGTTATAGACCCCAACTTCATAAGTTAAACCATGCCTTTCTCTGAACAATTTGAACAATACGGAGCTCATACCATACGAGAGATATGATTCTAAAATTTTCAAAGGTAAGTATTCATGGCTTGATATCGGACATGTTTGATTACCTAACATTAAGATTATTTGATTCGACTTCTGATGTGTACTTACAAACCTATTCAAAAGATTAGGTTTATTGTTGTGATTTTTGTTTTCTACGTCAATAGCAATTTTATTTTGGTCAATATTTTGATTTAATAAATTAAAACTTTTATTGTTGATGTTTAAATTATTAGAAATTACATATTTATTTCTATTTTTAAAATTCTCATATTCAGATAAAATATCATTGTGAGTAATTTTTAAAATATCCTCTTCATATCCAGAAGAGTTATAAGCGTAGGAATGTTTTAAATAAACAATTTTTCTCCATTTTTCAAAAGTAATATTAAATGGATTTTCCCTTTCTTTTTTTAAGGTATCAATAGTTGATTTCTTTACATTTTGGAATTGGTTATATGATAGTGATGGTTCATTTATTATTAAATTTAATAAAGGTAAAAGTTTATTAAAATGCTCATCTAATGATTTGAGGCTTATTATTATACCGTCCTCTAATGTCTCTAGATTTAGTTCCGCTCCATGAGAATCGACATACTCTGAAAAAGCTAAATTTTCAAACCCTTTACATCCTCTTATTAATAATGAGCAAAGAATTTGATTGATCCCTTTTTTCTCTTCATTATCCATATTGCTTCCACCATTTATCCAAACCATTGCAATTGAAAAATTCCGACTAATTTTTGTTTCGCAATGTGCTTTTATCATTTTCCTGTTGATGCAATCAAAGTGAATTTATTTCTTGATAAATAATTTATGATTTCCTTAAAATTATTTGTATTATCCCAGTAATCTAAATAATTATTTAAATTATTTAGAGTATTTTTTCTACCCCATAAAAGCTCATTTCCAAAAAACGAAGTTAATTGTGTTGACGTTTCTAGATTGAAAATATAGTTGCTTTTAACAATATTAATTGCTTTTCTAATCTCATTTAAAGTTAAATTTTTACAACTTATAACTTCTTGAATTGTTTCATTAATTTCTTCCTCTACTTTTTTTAAGTTTATTTCTTCACAGCAAGCTTCAATTACTAATAAACTGCCAAATTCTCCACCATTTACATCAACATATATTGACTCAACAAGGTTCCTTTCTTCCTTTAAAACTTTTACTAATCTGCTATTTCTTCCA
Organism: uncultured Prochlorococcus sp.; assembly: GCA_902526435.1. Classification (GTDB taxonomy): domain Bacteria; phylum Cyanobacteriota; class Cyanobacteriia; order PCC-6307; family Cyanobiaceae; genus Prochlorococcus_A. The sequence continues at coordinate 11,167 of CABZLA010000009.1, forward strand.
ACACAAAGTATTGATGCTAATAATTCAAAGCCAATATTCATTTTTTGATTCCTTAGGTTGGGTATACTCCATGCCATAAATATTCTAGACAATTCAATATTCTTAAAATTAATCTCTTCTCTTCCAGTTCTTGAGACGGCATTTGATTTATTATTATTAATTTGAGAAGTTTCATCTTGATCTAGATAAAAAAAGTTGTTTTCTTGATATATTTCAAAAGTTTTTTCAGATAGATTTCCAGCAATTGCGATACAAAAATTATTCTTTTTATAAAAGTTTTTGTGAAATTTTTCTAAATCAGCTTTTTTTAATAATTGGAGATTTTTTTCTGTGCCTAATATTGTTTTGCCATAATTATTGTTCTTCCATACCCGGCTCAAAAAATAATTAAAAAGTTTTTCATCAGGCTGATCATTTTGTTGTTTTATTTCATCAATGACAACACTTTTCTCTTTTTCAAATTCATGAATATTAATAGTTGGTGATAAAACAATGTTTGTCAAAAGAGCCAGTGATTCTTTAAAGTTGTTTTCAGGTACTAATACATAGTAATGTGCATCATCATATCCAGTTGAAGCATTGCTCATCCCACCAAGAGATTCGATCTTATAATCGAATTCTCCTGGCATTAATTTGTTACTACCCTTAAAAATCATATGTTCCAAAAAATGTGCTGTTCCGTTTCTACCTGATTCCTCGAATGCAGATCCTGCTTTAAACCAAAAATCTATGCATATAAGAGGTAATTCTTTATTTTCCACAAAAACGCATTTAGGTTTGCTTGAATGGTTAAAGTACTTAACTTCTCCTGGGTTCATAGAAATCCTCTCATTATTATAATTTTGATACTTTTTAAATTTGTTGTCTAAATCTTTAACCAAAACTAAATTATTTGACCCACTTATTTTGGCTTTATTGCAAAATATAAAGGTACAGAGGTCTAAGCTTAATGGCCTCAATTGCATGGAGGTAGATCCTAAACTTTCAAAAATAATTTCTAATGTGGAGGGTAAGGAGTTACATATAGAAAATGAATTTTATAAAGCAAAAGGATTTAGAAAGTTACATATTGAAGTGGCTGAATTTTCAAAAAGTCTAAAGATTTTACATTGCGTATTTTTCCCAGACCCAAAGTATGATATTCCAATATTTGGAATGGATTTAGTTAAAATTAATAAAATAGTTTCAGCAGCTATTGTTGATTTATCTCCCTCATCGAAGAACCAAAATTTAAAATATGATCATTTATTGTCTAATATTGATAAAAGTGTTTTTAAATCTAAAAGGGAAATTCCAGTCTGGGGAAATATTTTCTCTAAGAATGTTTTTTTTGCTTCTTTAAAAAATGAGAGTGAAAAAAATGCTTTTTGTAAAATAGTTGATCATTATCTTTCTGTTTTAATTAAATTAAGTAAAAACACTAGTCCTGATTCTGATTATAAAATAATTGAAGAAAGAATTAATTATCAAAAAAATTATTGTGTTCAACAAATGAAAAATGAAAAAACAAGTTTAGTTTTGCTTAAATATTTTGATAAAATGTGGGTAGATGACTATATCAAAAAAGTATTATTTGATTTTTGATGTTCTTAAAAAATTTTAAAAATCCAATCTTTTATTTTTTGATATTTTTACCATTATCGATCGGAATAAGTTCATGTTCTCAAAATAAAAAATTAAGTTCTAATTCTAATATAGAAATTAGTTCTGATTTTATTCCTGTAATAGAAGCAGTTGCAGCATTAGGTCAACTTTCTCCAGCTGGGGAGATTAGGCAATTAGCAGCACCAATTTCTCAATTTGGATCATCTCCTCGTTTATCTGAACTACTAGTGAAGGAGGGTGATTTTGTAAAGGAAGGTTCAGTTTTAGCCGTTTTTGAAAATAGAAAGAAATTAGTGGCAGATCTTGAAAAAAAGAATAAACTTATCAAAACTAATATTTTAGAGATTTCTTTAAAAGAAGATCAAATTAAAAGATATGAATTAGCCGTTGAAAAGTCAGCATACTCATTGGTACAACTTTCTCAGAGAAAAGATGAATTGTTAAAATTACAAAAACAAAAAATAATTAATGTTGCGGATAAAAAAGACATTGAGATAGATCTTTTTAACTCTCAACTTAGAAGTCCAATTGATGGATATATACTTAATGTTAATACAAGAGTTGGAGAAAGATCTAAAAATGAAGGGATACTTGATATTGGCTCAAGTCAGAAAATGGAGGCTCTTATAGAAGTTTATGAATCTGATATAAATAGAGTATTTATCTCGCAAAATGTTGAATTAAGTAGTGAAAATGGAGGCTTTAAAAAATTGCTAAAAGGTGAAGTAATAAGAATTAGCCCACAAGTAAAACAGAGAAAGGTTTTATCCACAGATCCTACAGGTGATGCAGATGCTCGTATTATTGAAGTTCTTGTAAAGCTAAATCCGGAATCTATAAAATTAGTTAAAAATTATACTGGTATGAAAGTCATTGCAAAATTCCTCCCTTGATGAATTTTTCTTTTATAAAATTTAGGAAAATTCCTTTAGCATGGTTGTTACTAACTAGACAGCCACTCAGATTAATAGTAGCTATTGCAGGAATTAGTTTTGCGGGCATTTTAATGTTTATGCAATTAGGCTTTCGAGATGGATTATTTGATACAAGTGTAACTATTCATAAACTTTTGGATGCTGATCTTGTATTGATAAGTCCAAGATCAAAAAGTTCTATAAGTATGAGTGGGTTTCCAAAAAGAAGACTAATTCAAACTTTAGCTTTAGAGGACGTAGAAAAAACTGCCCCTGTTAATTTAACTTATCTTCTCTGGAGGAACCCAGAGAATCTAAAAACAAGATCTATATTAACCCTAGGATTTAATCCTTCAGATTCTCTTTTACTAAATGATGGATTTTCAACAAAGGCTGATAAACTTAAAAATCCAGGAAGAGTTCTTTTTGATAAACTTTCAAGACCAGAATTTGGGCCTATAGAAGATTGGTTTCTTTCGGAAAAGAAAGTAGAAACCGAAGTTGCTGGTAAAAGAGTATTAGTTGAAGGCCTTGTTGAGTTAGGTCCTTCTTTTGGAGCGGATGGAAACCTGATAACAAGTAGAGAAACATATTTAAGGCTTTTCCCTGCAAATCCAAAAGGAAGTATTGAAATTGGTTTAGTGAAACTGCGAAATGGTTCAAATCCTATACTGGTAGCTGAAATTTTAAACAAGTCTTTACCGAATGATGTTCGAGTTTTAACAAAAGATCAATTTATAGAATTTGAAAAAAATTATTGGAAAAACAGCACCGCGATTGGTTTTATATTTAGTTTAGGAGCTTTGATGGGCTTTGTAGTTGGTTGCGTTGTTGTATACCAAATTCTTTATAGCGATGTTACTGATCATCTCCCTGAATATGCAACCTTGTTGGCTATGGGGTATAGACTAAAATCATTATTTTTTGTTGTAGCTAGAGAAGGCTTTTTATTAGCATTATTTGGCTATTTGCCTGCTTATTTTTCTGGACAAGTACTTTATTCAATTGTCAGAAATTCTACAAAATTACCCATAGTAATGGATGCCAATAAAACAGTTTTAATTTTTATTTTGATCTTGGTTATGTGTATGGGTTCTGCCGGAATTGCTATGCGTAAATTAGTCGATGCAGATCCAGCTGAAATATTTTAACTAGAATTATTTGTATGCCTAAAGCCATCCATAAAAAAGATAAGAATTCAAAAACTGTTTCTATAAATAATTTGAGTCATTATTATGGTATTGATGAAAATAAGAAACAAGTACTAAATGATGTAAATTTCTTTATTGAAAAAGGAGAATTAGTTCTTTTAAAAGGACCCTCTGGATGTGGCAAGACAACTCTTCTAACTTTAATTGGTGCATTGAGAACATGCCAAAGTGGAGATTTGACGGTTTTAAATAATCAACTAAATGGGGCTTCAAGAAAAACTAGACAAAAACTCAGAAGAAATATAGGGATGATTTTTCAGGGACATAATTTACTTAGATGTTTAACCGCAGAACAAAATGTTCAGATGGGCGCAGATTTAATTACAAATTTAACCTATTTACAAAGAAGAGAAGTAGCAAGGAAGTGGTTATCTGCTGTTGGTTTAGATGGTCATCATAAAAAACTGCCAAATGGATTGTCAGGAGGGCAGAAACAAAGGGTTGCAATTGCAAGAGCTTTATCCGCGAATCCTAAACTTTTACTTGCGGATGAACCAACTTCAGCTTTAGACAGTGTCACTGGAAGAGAAATAGTATCACTTTTACGGAAATTAGCAAAAGAGCAAAATTGTTCTGTTCTTATGGTTACTCATGATCCAAGGATTTCAGATATGGCAGACAGGATATTAAACATGGAAGATGGTAAGATATTTAATGCACTTAGTGAGCTAAGATAGTTAAAAGTAAAAATTTTTTATGTCAAAGAGAAGAAATTTAAAAAAAGAAAAGCAAGACCGTAATCGTGCATATGCTAGAAAATTCAAAAAAAGAAAGCTTAGATCTGATGGTAGACCAGAAGGAAATAACGTAACTGGAACAGCCAATAATGGCGGAGCGGCTGATTAGTACAAAGTTGGATCTTTTATATTTTGAAATTCTGTATATTAATAAATAAATAATATATGGTTATGAATGTAAGCATCGTTATTCCAACTTATAACAGAAAACCAATATTGGAAAAATGTCTAAAGGCTCTTGAGAATCAGAACTTAAACGAGAATATAAGTAATTATGAAGTAATAGTTGTTGACGATGGTTCCACCGATGGCACAACCTCTTGGATAAAAGAAAATAATGAAGTTCTCTCTCATGTGGTCTTGTATGAACAGGAACATGGCGGACCTGCTTTAGGAAGAAACCTAGGTGTAATGAAATCTAAATATGAAATTATCATTTTCATCGATAGTGATCTTATTGTTTTAAATGACTTTATAGCCTGTCATGTGAATAGACTACTATTTTTTTGGAATAAAAATAATAAAAAATGCTTTACTTATGGTTCAGTTGTTAATACTTCTAATTTCTCGAATCCAGAAAGTGAAAGATTTAAATTAACAGATTTTTCCTTTGCATACTTTGCTACTGGAAATGTTGCTATTTCAAAAGAATTACTTTTAAGTGTTGGATTATTTGATAACTCTTTTAGCCTTTATGGGTGGGAAGATTTAGAGTTGGGAGAGAGATTAAAAAAATTAGGGACAACATTAATTAAATGTCCAGAAGCTGTTGGGTTTCATTGGCACCCCCCTTTTGATTGTGGGCAAATTGAATCATTAGTATCCCAAGAAAAAGAGAGAGCAAGAATGGCTTTAATATTTTATAAAAAACACTCAAATTTGAGAGTTAGATTTATGATTCAATTAACTCCTATTCATATTTTGCTTTGGCAAATAATTTGTCTGGGGGGATTGATAAGTATTAAAAGATTATTCCCATTATTAAGATTTCTAGTTGATTCAGGTAGAAATAGATTTGCATTAGAGATTGTTAGAATTCCGCTTAATTTAATTTATGTAAAAGAACTTAGAAGATTAATATAAATTTTAAAGATTAATCTCAAAAGAAATTCTTTAAGGATTTCTGATTATTTGCTATAATATTTGAAACTAAAACCACACATCTGACTGTTTCGGGTGATTTAAATATTTAAATTTCCCGTCGGATGGAGGCTAACCCGAAACTTATTTAAACATGGCTGTTGTATCACTATCTGAAATGATGGAAGCTGGTGCTCATTTTGGGCATCAAACTAGACGTTGGAATCCCAAAATGTCTAAATATATATATTGTGCGAGAAATGGGGTTCATATTATTGATCTTGTTAAGACTGCTCTATGTATGAATAATGCTTATAAGTGGACAAGGAATGCTGCAAAAAGTGGAAAAAGATTTCTTTTTGTAGGTACGAAGAAGCAAGCATCAGATGTTGTTGCTCAAGAAGCTGTTAGATGTGGCGCTGCTTATGTGAATCAAAGATGGTTAGGAGGTATGCTTACTAACTGGACTACTATGAAAGCAAGAATAGAAAGATTGAAAGATCTTGAGAGAATGGAAAGTAGTGGTGCTATCGCTATGCGACCTAAAAAAGAAGCGGCTGTTTTGAGGAGGGAACTAGAACGCTTGCAGAAGTATTTAGGTGGTCTTAAAGGTATGAGAAGATTACCTGATGTAGTTGTTCTTGTAGATCAAAGAAGAGAATCTAATGCTGTTCTTGAAGCCAGGAAATTAGACATTTCTTTAGTTTCAATGTTAGATACTAACTGTGATCCTGATTTGTGTGAAGTCCCTATTCCATGCAATGATGATGCAGTGAGATCTGTTCAACTTATTTTAGGAAGACTTGCAGATGCAATTAATGAGGGAAGAAAAGGTTCTAACGATCAAAGAAAAAATTAATTTATTTTCAAACTTTAATAAAAAACAAAAACATTATCTTTTTAAATGGCAAACATTACAGCAAAACTAGTTAAGGATCTTAGAGATAAGACTGGAGCGGGAATGATGGATTGCAAAAAGGCTTTAAACGAGACAGATGGAAATGTTGAAAAAGCCCTAGAATGGTTAAGAAAAAAAGGTATAGCAAGTGCAGAGAAAAAATCAGGAAGAGTTGCTGCTGAAGGTTCTATTGGCAGCTATATACATACGGGTTCAAGAGTGGGTGTTCTTTTAGAACTAAATTGTGAAACTGATTTTGTTGCTAGAGGAGATATATTTCAATCTCTTTTAAAAGACGTATCTATGCAAGTTGCTGCATGTCCAAATGTAGAGTATGTTTCTATTGATGAAATACCTAAAGATATAGTCGAAAAAGAAAAACAAATAGAAATGGGCAGAGATGATTTGTCAGGTAAACCAGAAAATATTAAAGAAAAAATTGTTGAGGGAAGAATAGCTAAAAGACTAAATGAGTTAGTCTTGCTTTCTCAACCTTATATAAAAGATAGTGCACTAACAGTTGAGGACCTTGTAAAACAAGCAGCCGCTAAAATTGGTGAAAATATTAAAGTTAGACGTTTTACTAGATATACTTTAGGAGAGGGTATTGAAAAAAATGAGATGGACTTTGCTGATGAAGTCGCATCCTTAAAGTCAAACTGAAAAAATTGAGCGATAGTATCAAAGGTAGAAATTCAAAAGAAGTAACAATTCAGCTCAAGAGGGCTGAAATCCAAAAAAATATATTAATAAAAAATATTTATAAGGAATATGAGGCTTATTTTAATATCGTAAGAAAATCTATATTTACCTCTGCTAAAAAAGGCATTGTTGGAATGAACACTAATTTTTCTATTAGTGACAAAAAATTAAATTCAAAAGAATTAAATGTATTTTTAAATAAAAATATTAGTCTGCTTATTAATTCAAAACTCCCTTTTATTACTATTGAACAACTTAAGTTAGGTGATATTAGTGATCCTATAAAACAGTTAGCAAATGTAAATGTCTCAAAAGAATTGGTAAAACCAAAAGAATATCAAACAGTAAATATTGATTATGAGAATGAAATAATTGCTAACGAATCGATAGAATTTCATTGCGATAACAATTTAAATATATATGAATATTATGAAACTTTAAGTGAAGATGAAATTTCCTCTGTAAATTTAGATGAAAGTAGTTATTTAAATTCTTTTTCTAAAGAAATAAGTATTGAAAAGATTGAAGATGGGAAACATATAGTTAATGCTGTCCTTGAATTAATAGAAAAATCAAGTGCTTATAAATTAAATGATTATGAAAAAATAAATGATCATGCAACTGATGTTTATACCTCAAGTGATAATTTAAATATTTTTGAATTTATTGATAAATCATTTAGCAACTTTTTATTAAATCTTTCATATAAGGTTAATTTAGAGTTATTCAAAATAAAGTTAATAAAAAAATTTTTATCTGAGGAAACCTACAAATGTTTATCAAACGTTAATTCTATAATTAAACATCCATATCCTTTTGTAATGAAATATGATTTGTATCCAGGTAAGTTATCTCCAATTAATAATAATTCTTCTAATGTTTATTTATTTAATATAAGTAATGTTGAATTAGAGTTTTATAACTTAGATCTTTCAATCTGTAGAAATAATATAAATGAATTAAAAAGTAGGTTTAAATTATTAAATAAAAAGAAAATATATTGGAAAAATAAGGCACTTTCCTCAAATAGTTTAAAGTAATTAAAATTTAAATTTATCTTGTTGATAAAGTGACTAATAATGAAGAATATATTATTTTTATTAAGGATTGGATTAGACCCCTTCAAAAAGCACTTACGATTGAATCAGAAAATAAATTTACTAATTTACTAGGTAAAAAACAATATTTTAATGATTATTTAAATAAGTCATTAAGTAATTTAGATAATTTAAAATTAACTAGTGAATTTATTGAATTATTTGGTGAATTCTCAATTAAATATTCTAAATATAATTATTTAGACATCAACCAAAGAAAAAGGTTGGTAATTGATACTAGAAAAGGTCTACTAAAATTGAGTAAATCTATTGATTTAAATTATTCTAATAAAAATAAAGATAGTTATTATTCAAAATTCATAGATTCTGATCTGTCCTTAAACTCAGATATTGCGTTATTAAAAAGTATAGGCAAGATTAATAAAAATAAGCTAAATGAATTAGGTATATATAATATAAAAGACATAATTAATTATTTTCCACGAACTTATTTAGATTATACAAATAGAGTTAAAATAATTAATTTAAAACCTGACAATCTATACACATGTATTGCAACTATAAAAAAGTTTTACATTTATAAGAGTCCAAATAATAGTAATTTATCAATAATGAATATAGTGATTTTTGATGAGACCTCCTCAATAAAAGTCACGAAATTTTTTTTAGGCAAAAGATTTAGATCTTATTCTTTTTTTTCTTCTCAGAAATCCCAATATATTCCAGGTACTAAATTAGCGATATCTGGTAAGGTCAAATTATCTGAGTATGGGAAAAATTTTGTAGACCCGCAGATAGAAATTTTAAATGCAAATGAAGAATCTTTTAATTTCTCTGGAAAGATTATGCCTTTATATTCGCTATCAGAATCATTCTCAAATTCAAGTTTTATAAAATTAATTAAAAAGGTAATTATTTATTCAAAACAATATCCAGATCTACTTAATCAAAAACAACTTAACTCCTTATCTTTAGTTTCAAAAAGTGATTCTTTAATAAATATTCATTTACCTGTAAATCAGAATGCTTTGATTGAGTCAAAAAAAAGATTGGTATTCGATGAGCTATTTCTATTACAAATGAAATTTTTATTAAGAAAAAGGAAGAATAATAAAAAACTAACTATTCCAAAATCAATAAAAAAGAATTTTTTACTTAAAGATTTTTTAAATAAAGTTCCTTTTCAATTAACAAAATCTCAGGAAAAAGTACTTGATGAAATTAAATATGATTTATCAGATTTAACACCTATGTCGAGACTACTACAAGGAGATGTTGGCAGTGGTAAAACTATTATTGCTATTGCATCACTTTTAATTGAGCTTGAAAAAGATCAACAAGGTGCATTAATGGTTCCGACTGAAGTACTTGCTTCACAGCACTATAAAAATTTAACAAAATTCTTGAACCCACTTTTAGTTTCTGTAGAACTTCTTACAGGTAATACCCCACAGAAAAAAAGAAAAGAAATACTTACAAACTTAAAAAATGGAATGGTAGATATTCTCGTAGGTACTCATGCATTATTTGAAGATAAAGTTGTTTTTAATTCATTAGGGATGGTAGTCATAGATGAACAGCATAGGTTTGGAGTTACACAAAGAAATCGATTACTTAACAAAGGAGATAATACTAATCTGTTATCAATGACAGCTACTCCGATACCTAGGACTCTCGCTTTGTCACTATATGGTGATTTAGATATTAGTCAGATTACAGAACTCCCCCCGGGAAGAGTCCCAATAACAACAAAAATTATTTCAGAAGAAGAGTTAGATAAACTATTTAAACGTGTTAAAAATGAGATAGATAAGGGGAAGCAAGCTTATGTAATTTTGCCATTAATTGAAGATTCTGAAAAAATGAATTTAAGTTCTGCAAAAAAGATCTTTAAATATTTATCAGAGGAAATTTTTTTAAAAAATAAGGTTGGACTATTACATGGAAAATTAAATTCTGAAGAGAAGAATAATGTCATTAATTCTTTTGTAAATAATGAAGTAAATATATTGGTCTCTACTACAGTTATTGAGGTAGGAATTGATGTACCTAATGCTTCTATTATGATTATTTATAATTCAGAAAGATTTGGGTTGTCTCAATTACACCAGTTACGAGGGAGAGTTGGGAGAGGATCCCATAAATCATTTTGTTACTTAGTAACTTCTGAAAAAAATGGATTAGAAAATAAAAGGCTAAGTGTTTTAGAAAAATCTAATGATGGTTTTTATATTTCGGAAAAAGACTTGGAACTTAGAGGTCCCGGCCAAATATTGGGTTATAAGCAGTCGGGATTACCCGATTTTGTATTGGATAACTTACCAAATAATAAAGTTTTAATTGAAAAGGCCAGAGAAGAGGCTCAGAGGGTAATAAATGAAGATCCTGACTTAAGAAAAAATAGGTTTTTAAAAGATTTGCTAATCGATAATTCTGACAATAAATTTATTCATGACTTCTTAAATTAAAAATTTTAATTGTCAATTTTAAAATATATGCAAATATAAAATTAATAGATAAAGTTCATTGAAAATTTGGAATGAGATCCCAATTGAGGAGAATAAAGATAAATTAATTGCAATACCAAGTTGTTTTAAATTTTTAAGTCCTCATCCATACTATAATTTAGGTGCACCTTATAAGGAAAAAAAGTCCATTTGGAAATTAAGAGAAGAAGTTGTAAAGAGATTAATAAAAGTAAATGACTTTTTAAAATTAAAAAATAATAGTTTATACCTTTTGATTTATGACAGTTGGCGACCTATCGAAGTTCAAAAATTTATGTTCAATAGAGCTTTTATTTTGGAATGTGAAAGGCTAGATATTAATGCTTCTGAAAAAGATATTGAACGATATCCCATAGTTAGAAAAAATGTTGAGAGATTTTGGGCATATCCTTCGTTCGATGACAGATATCCACCACCACATTCAACTGGAGGTGCTTTAGATATCACTTTGGCCGATAAGTTTGGAAATATTATGGATATGGGAAGTAATATTGATCAGATGGATGATAAATCAAAACCAGATTTTTATAAATATATTGATAACGAAGATGCAATTATCTGGAATGATAGAAGAAATTTACTAAAAGAAATTATGATTAAATTTGAATTTGTTCAGCATCCAAATGAGTGGTGGCATTTTAGTTACGGAGATCAACTATGGGCTTGGAAGAATAAAAAGCCTAATGCTTTGTATGGGAAAATATGATATTTAATTTATCTCGCTTAGTAAATTTGTAATGAGAGATTCCTTTTGATTGTTAATAAAATCCCCAAAATCTTTTTCGGCGTTGCTTTTTTTCCAAAATTCCAATAAAGGTTGAATAGTTTTTTCTAAATCATCAAGTTCCATTCTTTGCAGATATGGTTTAGCTAATCTTTGAAGGTTCTTGCTCCCCCCCAACCATAGTTGATATTTATTCTGCCCACTCCCAACTAGAGCTAATTCTGCCATATAAGGTCTTGTACATCCATTAGGACATCCTGTCATTCTAAATAATATTGTCTTTTCTATATTCATATCATTTAATAGGTTTTCTATTCTAGTTAAAACTTCAGGTAAAATTCTTTCAGCTTCGGTCATGGCTAGACCGCAAAGAGGGAGTGCTGGACAAGCTAGAGCATGTCTTTGGATTTCATTAATATCATTAAGATTGTCATATCCGATGTTTTTTAAGGCCTTTTTAATATTGCTTTTGTTTTTGTTGGGAATATTACAAAGCAAAATATCTTGATTAGGAGTAAGTCTTAAATTAAGGTCATTTTCTTTAACAAGATCTCTTATTAATGATTTCTTCTTCCCAGAAAGCCTTCCTGATAATAAAGGTAGTCCTACAAAAAAATTATCTTCATTTTGTTTATGCCAACCTAGGTAATCAATTAATTTATTCTCGGGTTCCTTTCTTAAAGGCTTAATCTCTTTTCTAAAATATTTATCTAAAAGAATTTTCTTAAACCATTTAATACCTTTCCTATGCAAAAGGTATTTCATTCTGGAATTTTTCCTTGATTTCCTATCTCCATAATCTCTTTGAATGGCAACGATACTTTGAATTAGTTCATATGTGTCTTTATTTTCAACATAACCAAGCGGGTCTGCAATTCTTGCAAAGGTCTCTTCATTATTATGAGTTCGCCCCATACCTCCACCGATATAAAAATTACATCCTTCGAAGAATCCTTCTTTTGAGGTGAATGCAACTATTCCAATATCGTTAGTGAGGAGGTCAACAGAATTATCACCTGGAACTGTAACAGCACATTTAAATTTTCTTGGTAAGTAGGTTGATCCATATAGAGGTTCTTTTTTAGTACCGCTAAAAACATTCTCTTTGAACTGTAATTTTCTATTCTCTTCAATTTCTTTATCTGGTTTTATCGTGTATTCCAAATCTCCGTCAGCCCAGAGCTCTAAAAAGGTTCCTTGTCCAGCTACAGGTGTTAGAAGATCAGCAACTTTTACTGCCAAGGTTCTTGCGGTTACATATTCTGCTGTTTCAAAAGGTGCGGCTGGAGCCATGACGTTTCTATTGATGTCTCCACAGGCAGCTAATGTTGAGCCCATAGAATTTACAATAGATTTAATTACTTCCTTCAAATTATCTTTTCTTATCCCATGCATTTGGAAGGCTTGTCTAGTTGTCACCCTGAGTGTGCCATTTCCAAGCTTGTCAGATAATTCATCAAGAGATAGAAATAAATTTCCTGGGATTTCCCCGCCTGGACTTCTTAGCCTAAGCATCATCTGCCAATCTTTACTTTTGCCAGGTTTTCTATTTTCTCTATTATCTTGTTGATAACTTCCATGGAATTTTAATAGTTGAACAGCATCATTAGTAAAATGATCGCTCTCATTTTTTAATTCGCTTGCAAGTGGCTCCTTGAGAAATTCACTACCTTTCTTGAAATTTTCAAATTTAGAAACTTCAAGACCATTTGCCAAACAAACTGTCTCTTGTTTCGCAATCTCTTTTTTCTTTTTTACTTTTTCGACCTTGATCAAGGGACCAAAACATATCTCTTTTTATACATTAGCGAAAAGCTTATTTAACTGGTAGTAAATTATAGTTGTAATAGCCATAAATTATTCTTGTCTAAATATTTACTTGAGATAGGAACAGAAGAGTTACCAGCCAAATTTTCTCATTCTGTAATAAACCAAATCAACTCTCTTATAGAATTTGAATTTGATAAGAAACTTATCAAATTTAATAATGTTATTTGCACTTCCACACCTAGAAGAATAGTTCTATTTCTAGACGGATTAGTTGATCAGGCGGATGATAAGACAGTAATAAGAAAAGGTCCAAAAGCTACTTCTGCATTTCTTAATGGCATACCAACTAATGCTGCTATAGGTTTTGCAAATAGTTTAGGAATTAATATAAATGACTTAGAAATAAGAGATACAGAAAAGGGTGAGTTTTTATTTGGAACAAAAATTGAGAAAGGAGAATCTACAAGATCTTCTATATCTTCAATAATTCCTAAAGTAATAAAAAATATGCAAGGCCCTCGTTTTATGAAATGGGGAAGTGGAAGCTTTAAATTTTCAAGACCAATCAGATGGATAGTCTCACTTTACAACGATGAAATTCTTGATTTTGTTTTTGATGAATGTGATCCTAAGATTTCAATAGGCAATATATCAAAAAGTCATAGATTAATTAATAAAGTTATTAAAATTTATTCTCCAGATAATTATTTTGATTTAATGGCTAAGGGTGGAGTATTTGTTAAAAGAGAAGAAAGAAAAGAAAAAATTTTTAATCTCATAAATCATGAATCTCAATTGGTAAATTTAGATCCTGATCTTTCTGATAATTTACTTAACGAATTAACTGATTTAGTTGAATCTCCTAATTTATTAACTAGTAACTTTGATAAGCAATTTCTTAATTTGCCTGTTGAAGTTCTTTCAACTGTAATGAAAAATCATCAAAGATATATACCTCTTCTAAAAAAAAATAGAACATTTTCTAAATTAGATTTGAGTTCTGAAAAAGTTATAAGTACAAATTTCTTTGTGTTATCCAATGGCCTTAGAGAATCTAATAATATTATTTCTAAGGGAAATGAAAAAGTATTAAGGGCTAGATTCTCAGATGCCAAGTTTTTTGTAGAAAGTGACAAAAAAGTTTCTTCTAAAAAAAGGAATGAAAAACTTAAAACAGTTTCTTATTTGAAAGGGATGGGTAATGTTTCTCAAAGAGTTAAACGAATTGAGGCTACTTCAGAAAAGATACTTAATCATTTAAATGATCAATCCTTAGATTGTGAAAAAACTAAAGAAGCTGCAAAGTACTGTAAAAACGATTTGTGTAGTGAGATTGTTTATGAATTTCCTGAATTGCAAGGGATAATGGGGGGGAAATATTTACATAATGAAGGCTTTTGTAATGAAATTTGTATAGCTGTAGCAGAACATTATTTGCCTGGTTTTTATAAAGATGATTTACCTTCTACAAAATATGGGGCTATTATTTCTATCTCTGACAAAATAGAAACTTTAATAAGTATATTTATATCTGGAAAAAGACCAAGTGGTTCATCTGACCCATATGCACTTAGAAGAAATTTAAATGGGGTTATTCTAATTATTTGGCAATTCGAATTTGATTTGGATCTTGAAAATATTTTTGAGGAACTTCTTGAATATTGGAAAATTTCACTGCCAAATTTGAAATTCGTGAAAGAAAAAGTTTTAAACGACTTAATTGAATTTACTAATCAAAGAATTGTAAGCCATCTTGATGAATTATCAATCAGTAAAGATCTAATTAAAGCTACTTGTTTTATTGATTCATCAGCTGAAAAAAAAATAATTAATATTTTGGAATTAAAAAATAGAATAAATACTATTAAAAAACTTAAAGGGAAACCAAATTTTTCTGAAATTCAAAAAGTTATCTCGAGAGTTAGTAAATTGGCTGAAAGTGGAAATCTCAAAACAACAATTTTTTCATACAAAAATTATGTAAATCCAGATCTTTTTGAAAAAGAATGTGAAAAAAAAGTATTTGAATTCATCAAAGAATTAGAAGAAACTATTAAATTAAACAATTGGGATTATTTTCAGCTTTTTAAACTATTTGAGTCTAATTCTAATAATCTTAATGAACTTTTTGATAATGAAAGAGGAGTCCTAATAATGGCAGTAAATCCTGAAATGAGAAATAATCGTCTTAATTTATTAGGTTTGGTAAGGAACTACTCTTTAAAAATTGCTGACTTTACTCTTTTTAACTCTTGACTTTAATCCCACCTTTAATTGAATAGTTCTTTAACATTTTTTCGACTTCTTTTTCTTCTCTTACAGCACTATTAACTGGTTTATAATTAAGTGGTGCTAGTGCTTTTCCTCTTAAAATTGATCCAAGAGTAAGCATCGTAAGTTTGATTTGCTGAAGGGGTTTCATCGCAACAACTCGTTTGTACAGGTAACTATCAAATGTGAGTCTTTGAACATCCATGTCATCACACATTTCTACAAAAGCTTCTCTAGCAGGATCATTTCTATAAAAAATATTTTGAAGAATTTCTAGTACTTTGTAAGTTGTACCATATTTTTTGTCCCATTTTTTTAAATAATTTTTTAAATCTTTTTCTGATGGAATTTCTTGACCATTTTTTGAAGCTTCAACGATTTCTTCAGCACACATTCTCCCACTTTTCGCAGCAAAATAAATACCTTCTCCAGAGCTTTTTGTTACATAACCTGCTGCATCTCCTACCAGAGCCATTCTTCCTACAACTCTTCGAGGTCTTGGATGCTCAGGAATAGGATGTGCTTCAACTTTTATAACTTCACCATTAACAAGCCTTTTTTTGGCTCTATTTCTTACTCCTTCTTGAAGGCCTTTTATTAAGGATTGGTTTTTTTGCATTGTGCCTGTCCCTACTGCGACATGATCATATTTAGGAAATACCCAACCATAAAAATCGGGAGAAACATCAGTCCCTACATACATCTCAGCGAGGTCTTCGTAGTAACTCATCTCTTCTTTAGGCAATTTAATTCTCTCTTGGAATGCTATTGCCACTTTGTAATCACCAGCGTCCATAGCTTTGGCAACTCTGCTGTTAGCACCATCAGCTCCAATTAAGAGGTCTACGGTTAACTCTTTAAGTTCTCCTTTCTTGTCTCCAGATGAAAAATCTGAATAAGAAAGTTTGTATGGACCTTGATTATCATTTCCAGTATCAATTGAAGTAACTAATCCATTAATTAATGTTGCCCCAAGTTCAGAAGCTCTGTTTCTCATAAATGCGTCCATTACCTCTCTTCTGCACATTCCTATATATTCATTATCACTTTTGCCATATACATTATCCAAGCTAATATCAACTTCTCTATTAGAGGGAGATATCATTTTCATATGTCTTACTTTTCTATCTATTATAGTTTCTGGCAAATCAAATTCCTCAACCATACAAAGAGGAATAGCTCCTCCACAAGGTTTTGCATTATCTAACTTCCTTTCAAAAAGCCAGGTTTTTATACCAGATTTAGCAAGTATTTCAGCAGCACATGAACCACTTGGACCTCCACCAATTACAGCAACTCTCAACATATTAAAAAAATTGTATCCTATTAAAAACTACATCAATTTCCTTATAAAAAGTGCATTTCGTAAATTAATAGTCAATATCGAAATATCTTTTGAATTGAAAAATTTATATTGAAAAAAAGAATCTTATAAATGCCGACGTTGATATACAAGTTGCTGAGAGAAGAAATTTAAAAGAAAAATTGGTTTTATTGAACCTAATATTGAAGTTCATATTGATATGAGTAAATCCCTTCTCGAAATGAGAGATGATGCGAAAAAAGATGGAATAAATATGGTATTCCTAAGTGTTTACAGATCAATAAGTCTACAGAAAGATATTTTCTATTCTTTAAAATCTAGGAGAAATCATATTGTTGCTGAGAGGGCTAAGTTCTCAGCACCTCCAGGTTATTCTGAACATGGTACTGGTTTCGCTGTTGATATAGGAAATGTTTATAAAGGGAAACTAGACTTTGAAGTTGAATTTGAGAATACGGATGCTTTTAGGTGGCATAAAGAAAATGCAGCTAAGTACCACTTCAAATTATCTTTCAACAAAAATAATAAAAATGTTGATTATGAGCCTTTGCATTGGAGATATGAAGGATCAATTGAAGCACTTAAAGTTTTTGAAGCATCTAATAGGAATTTGAAAAAGCTACAACATTGAAAAAACTAATAACAATTTTTTATATGATTTTCAAAGTCTTATGGGCAAATCTTTCAGAATAAGCATTCTTTGAGTTAGCCTTAATATATTAATTATTGGTTTGCAATTTTTAGATGTCAGCTTCAATTAAAGAAATAAGAAATGTAGCAATTATAGCTCATGTAGATCATGGAAAAACAACCCTAGTCGATGCATTATTATCTCAATCTGGAATATTTAGAGATAACGAAGTAGTTCCGACTTGTGTAATGGATTCAAATGATCTCGAGAGAGAAAGAGGTATAACAATACTTTCAAAAAATACGGCTGTCAATTATAAAAATACGAGAATCAATATTATCGATACACCTGGTCATGCTGACTTTGGAGGAGAGGTTGAGAGGGTTTTGGGCATGGTTGATGGTTGTTTATTAATCGTTGATGCTAACGAGGGTCCAATGCCTCAAACAAGGTTTGTATTAAAAAAAGCTTTAGAAAAAGGTCTTAGGCCTATAGTTTTTGTAAATAAAATTGATAGGCCTAGAGTAGTCCCAGAAATTGCGGTGGATAAAGTTCTTGATTTATTCCTTGAATTAGGTGCAGATGATGATCAATGTGATTTTCCTTATTTATTCGGAAGTGGATTATCTGGTTTCGCAAAAGAAGAAATGGAATCGAATAATGATAATATGATGCCCCTTTTTGAAGCCATTCTTAGGCATGTTCCACCACCTGTAGGGGATCTAAATAGGCCTCTGCAGCTTCAAATTACAACTTTGGATTATTCTGATTTCTTAGGAAGAATTGTGATTGGAAAGATTCATAATGGAACTATAAAAAATGGCCAACAAGCAAGCCTGATAAAAGAAAGTGGGAAAACTATCAAGGGTAAAGTAAGTAAGCTTTTAGGATTTGAGGGATTACAAAGAATTGATATTAATGAAGCTTTTGCTGGAGATATTGTTGCAGTATCTGGTTTCGATGATGTAAATATTGGAGAAACTATTGCTTGTCCTGACTCTCCTCATCCACTTCCTTTAATTAAGGTTGATGAACCAACACTTAATATGACTTTTGTTGTGAATGACTCCCCATTTGCTGGCAAAGAGGGAAAATTTGTTACGAGCAGACAATTAAAAAATAGATTAGAGAGGGAATTATTAACTAATGTAGCTCTAAGAGTTGAAGAAACAGATTCTCCAGATAGATTTTCTGTCTCCGGGAGAGGTGAGCTTCATTTGGGGATTTTGATAGAAACAATGAGAAGAGAGGGATTTGAATTCCAAATTTCGCAACCTCAAGTTATTTTTAGGGAAATTGATGGTGTTCAATGTGAACCTATAGAAACGTTAGTTTTAGATGTGCCAGAAGTTGCTGTTGGCTCATGTATTGAAAAATTAGGATCAAGAAAGGCTGAGATGAAAAATATGCAGACAAGTTCAGATGGAAGAACTCAATTAGAATTTCTTGTACCATCAAGAGGCCTTATAGGCTTTCGTGGTGAATTTGTTCGAATAACAAGAGGTGAAGGCATCATGAGTCATTCCTTCTATGAATATAAACCTAAAGCTGGAGATTTCGAAACGAGAAGAAATGGTGTTCTTATTTCTTTTGAAGAGGGTGTTGCAACTTTCTATGCGTTGAAAAATGCGGAAGATAGAGGTGTTTATTTTATTAAACCAGGAGTGAAAGTTTATAAAGGTATGATTATTGGCGAGAATAATAGATCACAAGATCTAGAGTTAAATATTTGTAAAACAAAGCAATTGACTAATATGCGATCTGCTGGAGCGGAAGAATTAGATACTTTACAATCTCCAGTTGATATTACTCTTGAGAGAGCACTTGAATATATAGGTTCCGATGAAATGCTTGAAGTAACGCCTGATTCTATAAGAATGAGGAAGTTAAATAAAAAGGCAATGAAAAAATAAAATATTATGAGAGAAGAAGATAATAAAAGTTTCGAGGATATTTTTTTAGATGCTTTAAATCTTTTTAATAATCAAAAAATGGTATGAAGCTCATGATGCTTTTGAAGATATATGGAATACTCTTGATGGAGACGAGAGACAAATTATACAAGGTATACTTCAGGTATCCGTTTCTCAATTCCATTTAAGTAAAGGAAATCTAAATGGAGCAACTATATTAATGGGAGAGGGCTTAGGTAGGATAAAAAATAGAACTCATATTGATTTAGGTATAGATCTCGAATCTTTTTGTAAAAGTCTTGAGGATTTATTAATAAAACTTCAATACAAAGAGGTATTAAACGAAAATGACAAGCCTTACCTAGTGAGAAAATAGAAAATGAATTTTGAAATAAAGAACGTCTTTCTTACTATTGAGGGAAAATCAATAGTAAATGATGTCTCAATAAAGGTTTGCCCTGGTGAAATTGTTGGTTTAATGGGACCAAATGGTGCAGGTAAAACATCTACTTTTAATCTTGCGGTTGGTAATTTAAAACCTGATAAGGGAGATATATTAATTAATAGTAAATCTATAAAAAATTTACCTTTGCCTAATAGAGCAAAACTTGGTTTAGGATATTTAACTCAAGAAGCAAGTATCTTTAGAGATCTAACAGTTAAAGAAAATATTGACTTAGCATTGCACAATTCATTTTCTAAAAGCGCAATAGTAAGAAATAAAAGAGAAAAAATAATTAATGAATTTAATCTGAATAAAGTTGTTGATAATTATGGTTATCAACTATCAGGAGGGGAGAGGAGAAGGTGTGAAATAGCAAGAGCTCTATCAGTTGGTAGACAAGGACCTAAATATTTACTTTTGGATGAACCTTTTGCAGGGATCGACCCCTTAGCTGTAAATGATTTAAAGAAACTTATTATTAAACTTAGTGAGAATGGAATGGGAATTCTTATAACAGACCATAATGTAAGAGAGACTCTTTTAATTACAACAAAATCATATGTTTTAAGTGAAGGAAAGATACTTGCGCATGGATCATCTGATGAACTTGCAAATAATCAAATAGTGAAAAAGTTTTATTTGGGGGATGATTTTCAACTTTGAATACTTAAATTAAGAAATAAATTAAAAAATTTGATAGATACATGAATTTTTTCTTTTTTTTTTATTATTTTATAATTAGGTAAATTAATAAAATTTGATATTTTACAGATGATATTTGATGATTTTATAAAAAATTTAATTTACGATCCAGTTTCCTCTATAGGCATTTTAGTTTTTTATTTTATATTAATTAATTTGCCTATTTCTCTAGTAGCCTTATTCAATAAAAAATCCTCTTCTTATGTGAGATTAATTACAATCTTAATAAATATCTTAATAGCTTTACAGCTTATCTCAAGATGGATCGTCTCTGGGCATTTCCCAATAAGTAACTTATATGAATCTCTTTATTTCTTAGTTTGGGGTATATCTTTAGGTCAGTTATTAATTGAGAAAGAGTATCCGACTCCGATAATCCCAGCAATAGCAATACCTATTGAACTTTTAACTATAGCTTTTGCTTGCTTTGTTTTGCCTGAAGATTTAAAGCTATCATCTAACCTTGTCCCAGCATTAAGATCAAGTTGGTTAATTATGCATGTAAGCGTAGTCATGCTTAGTTATGCAGCCCTTATCATCGGCTCTTTACTTTCAGCCTCTGTACTGTTTATTAATAATAGTCAACCTCTTCAACTAAGAAGTAGTTCTACAGGGGTAGGCGGTTTCAAAATATCTAATTCTTACTCGATTAATAATGTAATTGAGCCTATAAATTTTTCTCATTCTGAGGAACTAGACACTCTTAGTTATAGATCTATATTAGTAGGATTTGTTCTTCTCACTCTTGGATTAATTACTGGGGCCATTTGGGCTAATGAAGCATGGGGCACCTGGTGGAGTTGGGATCCTAAGGAAACCTGGGCTTTTATCTCTTGGTTATTTTATGCTGCCTATTTACATATGAGAATAAGTAGGGGTTGGCAAGGTAGAAGACCTGCATTACTTGCTACTTCTGGCTTTTTTGTTGTACTCATATGTTACATCGGAGTAAATTTCTTAGGTGTAGGTTTACATAGTTATGGTTGGATATTTGGTATATTCAATTTACTTTAACTTCCAGTTACTAAAGGTATTAAGTCTCTGAAATTATCTTTCCATTTTGAGCATCTTGAGCAACTGACCTTAATTCGTCACAACCCTCTTTTAAAGTTGGATAAGCAAACATCCCACTTCCCGCAATGAAACAATTTGCACCAGCTTCTGCACATTGCGAAATCGTCCAATTTGCTTTTATTCCACCATCAACTTCAATATCTATATTCAAATTCTTTTCAATTACGTATTGTCTTATCTTTCTTATTTTATTTAACATTGTTGGTATGTAGGCTTGGCCACCAAATCCTGGATTAACTGTCATCACCAAGACATGATCAACCATATCCATAATGTTTTCAATCATTTCAAATGGTGTATGAGGGTTTAATGCAACCGATGGTGATCCACCAAGATCTCTTATTTTTCCAAGAACTCTGTGAAGGTGAACATTAGCTTCGGCATGAGCTATAACAACTCCTGGCTCTCCACTCGGCCCTTTGGTGGCTTTCACGTATGCCTCGAGCATTGTTTCACAATTATATTGGCTCACCATTAATTGTGTCTCAAAAGGAACCTCGCAATATTTTCTACATGCGGCAATCATTTCGGGTCCAAATGTAAGATTTGGTACAAAATTTCCATCCATTACATCAAATTGAATACGGTCAACACCTGCTTCTTCAAGATCTTTAACGCATCCCCCCATATTTGCCCAGTCTGCTGGTAGTACGGAAGGAATTATTTGAATTGGTCGATTAACACTCACTGAATTTTTAGAGTTTGTTTCAAGCATTTAATTTTTAATTATTTAATAAAGATACTATATTTGGTTGCTTATTCCTAATTTCAAGTCGCGGCCTGATAAAGTTACAACTGCAAAGAGTTAAAAAAAGCTAATTAGCAAAATAATTCTTATAAAAAAGGCATTTTTTATGAGAATATGTTTTAAACCTCTTAGAAAATCTTTTAAAAATTTAATTGTGAATCAAACTTTAATTCAAGAAATTCTCGAAGTAGTCGAGCAAGCTGCAATCGCATCAGCAAAACTTACAGGTCTCGGCCAGAAAGACGAAGCTGACGCTGCTGCTGTTGAGGCAATGAGGTTGCGAATGGGTAAAATCGAGATGAAAGGGAAAATTGTTATAGGTGAAGGTGAACGTGACGAGGCACCAATGCTATATATAGGGGAAGAAGTAGGTAGTGGAAACGGGCCAGGTGTTGACTTCGCTGTAGACCCTTGTGAAGGAACTAATCTTTGTGCTAACAACCAACGAGGATCCATGGCAGTATTAGCTGCCTCAGACACCGGTGGCCTTTTCAATGCACCTGATTTTTATATGAATAAATTAGCAGCACCTCCAGCGGCAAAAGGAAAGGTAGATATCAGGAAATCAGCTACTGAGAATTTAAAGATTTTAAGTAATTGCCTAGATCTGGCGATTAATGAACTTACTGTAGTAGTTATGGATAGAGCAAGACATAAAAATTTGATCAAGGAGATTCGAGAATGTGGAGCAAAAATTCAACCAATTTCTGATGGAGATGTTCAAGCTGCAATTGCATGTGGATTTGCAGGTACAGGAACTCATTGCTTAATGGGTATTGGGGCAGCTCCAGAAGGTGTAATATCTGCTGCGGCTATGAGAGCTCTGGGCGGACACTTTCAAGGACAGTTAGTTTATGACCCTGCAATTGCGCAAACGTCCGAATGGGCTGATTATACAAAAGAAGGAAATATAAAACGTTTAAATGAAATGGGAATTACTGATATTGACAAAATTTATGAGGCCAATGAACTTGCATCAGGAGAAAATGTGATCTTTGCGGGTAGTGGAATTACTGACGGATTGTTATTTGATGGAGTCAAATTTGAAAAAGATTGTACTAGAACGAGTAGCCTTGTAATAAGTACACTAGATAGTACTTGTAGATTTACAAATACAATACACATGAAAGATGGCGCTAAAAGCATCAGCCTTTAATATTTCAATTTAATTTTATGCATATTGTTGTCGTCGGACTAAGTCATCGCACGGCACCTGTCGAAGTGCGCGAGAAGTTAAGTATTCCTGATCAATCGATTTCAGAATCATTAAAAACTCTGAGGGTCTTTTCGGATATTTTAGAAGTTTCTATTTTAAGTACTTGTAATAGGTTAGAAATATACGCTCTTGTTAAAGATACAAATATTGGTATTTCATCTATTAAGGAATTTTTAATAGATTACTCGAGCGTAAATTTTGAAGAGCTAAATCCTCATCTTTTTGATTTTAGACAAGAAGAAGCTGTTTTACATTTAATGAAAGTCTCTGCGGGATTAGATAGTCTCGTTTTGGGCGAAGGACAAATACTCTCGCAAGTTAAAAAAATGATGAGATTAGGTCAGGAGAATCAATCTACTGGGCCAATTCTTAATAGGTTATTGAGTCAATCAGTTAGTGCCGGGAAGAAAGTTAGGTCTGAAACAAATTTAGGAACTGGTGCTGTATCAATTAGTTCAGCTGCAGTAGAACTGGCTCAATTAAAAATTGGTCAGGATCATGGTGTTGATGGGCTTGTAAGTTTGAAATCAGAAAAAGTTCTAGTCGTTGGCGCTGGAAGGATGAGTAGACTTCTAATAACTCATTTGAAATCTAAAGGATGTAATAAGTTAACGCTTTTAAATAGAAATGTTGATAGAGCCGTTAATCTTGCTGGAGATTTCCCAGATCTTGAAATAAATTGTAAGAGTTTAAATGAATTGGATGACAATATATCTGAATCCTCTCTTGTCTTTACAAGTACTGCATCTGAAAAACCTTTTATTGATTTAGCAAGAATTGAAAATATTAGTTTAAATAACAAACTTAAATTTATTGATATTGGTGTGCCAAGAAACATTTCAAATGATGTTAGACATCACACTTTCATAGAGTCTTTTGATGTAGATGACTTGGAAGAAGTTGTTTCTAGAAATCAGGAATTTAGACAAAAAATAGCAAAAGAGGCTGAAATTTTAGTTAAAGATGAAAGAATCATTTTTTTAGAGTGGTGGGCAAGTTTGGAAGCAGTTCCAGTAATAAATAAATTAAGATCTGATTTGGAGTTAATAAGAAAAGAAGAGTTACAAAAGGCATTAAGTAGAATGGGACCCGATTTTTCTGCTAGAGAAAGAAAAGTTGTAGAGGCTTTAACTAAAGGGATTATTAATAAGATTCTTCACACACCAGTAACTAAATTGAGAAGTCCTCAGTCAAGAGAAGAAAGACAAGTATCATTAAAAATCATTGAAAAATTGTTTTCTTTGTTAGATGATGAGTAAAATTATTAAAAATAACTGACTTTATATTAAGTTTTTCATTAGATTTTTCTAAATAACTTTGTAAACAGGATATTTCCATTTTTAAATTTGCACATAATCAGTTAATTTTAATAGTTGAGTATACCTCCACTAAATTGAATGAAGCGTGTGTTGGCAATCATCCTCGGAGGAGGAAAAGGTTCTAGGCTTTATCCCTTAACAAAAATGAGGGCCAAACCTGCGGTTCCTTTAGCAGGTAAATATCGTTTGATTGATATCCCAATTAGTAATTGTATTAATTCTGGGATTAATAAAATGTACGTCTTAACTCAGTTCAATAGTGCTTCTCTTAATAGACATATCGGGAGAACATATAATTTAAGTGCTCCTTTTGGGCAGGGATTTGTGGAGGTTCTAGCCGCTCAGCAGACTCCTGATAGTCCAAAGTGGTTTGAAGGTACTGCTGATGCAGTAAGAAAGTATCAATGGTTATTCCAAGAGTGGGATGTGGACGAATATCTTATATTGTCTGGTGATCAGCTTTACAGGATGGATTATAGTTTATTTGTTCAACACCATAGAGAAAATGGTGCAGATTTAACAGTAGCTGCTTTACCTGTTGATGAATCTCAGGCTGAGGGTTTTGGCCTTATGAGAACAGATGATTTGGGTAATATTAAAGAATTTAGTGAAAAGCCAACTGGTGAGAAATTAAAATCAATGGCGGTTGACACCTCTAAATTCGGATTAACAAAGGAATCAGCACAAAAGAAACCGTATCTTGCCTCCATGGGTATTTATGTTTTTAGTAGAAAGACACTTTTTGATCTCTTAAATAAGTTCCCTAGTTATACAGATTTTGGTAAAGATATAATTCCTGAGGCATTAACTAGAGGGGATACATTAAAGAGTTATGTTTTTGATGATTACTGGGAAGATATAGGAACTATTGGTGCATTTTTTGAATCAAACTTAGCATTAACACAACAACCAAAACCTCCGTTTAGTTTTTATGATGAAAAATTTCCTATATATACGAGGCCTAGATATCTTCCTCCATCAAAACTTGTAGATGCTCAAATTACTGATTCTATAGTTTGTGAGGGAACTATTTTGAAATCTTGTAGCATCTTGCATTGTGTTTTAGGGGTGAGAAGTAGAATTGAAAGCGATTCTGTTATTGAAGATACTCTTGTAATGGGATCTGATTTTTTTGAATCGCTAGAAGAGAGGGTTGAATTAAGAAAAGGTGGTGGGACGCCTCTTGGAGTAGGAGAAGGTTCAACTATAAAAAGGGCAATTCTTGATAAGAATGCAAGAATTGGAGATAATGTGGTGATAGTAAATAAAGATAGAGTAGAAGAAGCAGATAAACCAGATCTAGGATTTTATATAAGAAATGGAATTGTTGTTGTAGTTAAAAATGCAACTATTGCTAACGGAACAATTATTTAATTTAGTTTTTCGATCATTTTTCGCTGACATAAGTAATGTTTTTTAAGCAATTTCTCTAAGTTGCATGCAATATATATTTATTGCGTTTTTTAATTTTTATGCCCAAGGCACATTTTGGTTTAATCGGTCTTGGAGTTATGGGGGAGAATTTAGTTCTTAATGCAGAAAGGAACGGATTTTCTAGTGTAGTTTTTAATAGAACCTATTCAAAAACTCAAGAATTCTTAGAAGGTAGAGGTTTAGGAAAGAATGTAGAAGGAGCTAAAACACTTCAAGAATTTGTGAATAAGCTTGAGAGACCAAGAAGAATTTTAATGATGGTTAAAGCCGGGGCAGCTACAGATGCTGTTATTGATAATATTTCTGAATATCTTGAAGAAGGTGATTTATTAATTGATGGAGGTAATTCTCAGTTTAAAGATACTGAAAGACGAGTTGCAACTCTTGAAAGTAAAAGCTTTGGATATATAGGAATGGGTGTCTCTGGAGGGGCTAAAGGAGCCTTGGAGGGGCCAAGCATGATGCCTGGCGGAACTAAAGCCTCTTATGACGCTATAGAAAGTTTATTGACTAAAATGGCTGCGAAAGTAGAAGACGGTCCTTGTGTGGCTTATGTTGGACCCGGTGGTTCAGGCCACTTCGTTAAAACTGTTCATAATGGTATTGAATATGGCATTGAGCAAATTCTTGCAGAAGCTTATGACCTTATGAAAAGAGTCAAAAATATGAAAGGATCACAAATGGCTGAGGTTTTTGGTCTTTGGAATAATACTGATGAATTAGCATCTTATCTTGTAGAAATAACGCAAATATGTTTAAACACCAAAGATGAACTAACAGGCGAAGATGTTGTGGAAAAAATATTGGATAAAGCTGGCCAAAAAGGTACTGGATTGTGGACTGTTGTAAGTGCCTTAGAACTTGGTATATCAGTTCCCACTATTTATGCTTCATTAAATGCAAGGGTTATGAGTTCCCTTAAGGTTCAACGTAGTGAAATCGAGAAAACAATTCCGATGGAAGCTATTGAAGATTTTGATTTAGGAGAAATTTCTAATGGTATGAAACCTTTGTTTGATGCAGTCGTTCTTGCTACTATTGCTAGTTACGCTCAAGGGATGGATATATTAAGTGAAGCTTCATCAGTTTATAATTATGAGCTAAATATGCCATCTATTGCTCAAATATGGAAAGGTGGTTGCATTATTAGATCAAAATTATTAAAAAAGATACAAGATGCATATCAAAAAGATCCAAATTTGAAGAATCTAATTTTTGATGATTGGTTCAACAACGAAATTTCTACAAGAATTGATAATTTAGCAAGTGTCGTTTCTTCTTCAACTAAGGCTGGTATTCCAGTGCCTTGTTTATCAAGCACTTTAGATTATTTAAATAGTTACAGAACAAACAGACTCCCTCAGAATTTAGTTCAAGCCATGAGAGATTGTTTTGGCTCACATACTTACGAAAGAGTTGATAAGGAAGGAAGTTTTCATACTGAATGGATGAAATGATTGAACAATCTTATGGTGGATACAAACTTTACATATATAAAGATAAACTTGAACTCTCATCTAATGTCTCTAATTTTATAGAAAATCAAATTGTTCAAAAGTTAAAAATTAAAGACAGATTTCAATTTTGTG
Source organism: uncultured Prochlorococcus sp. (assembly GCA_902526435.1). GTDB lineage: Bacteria > Cyanobacteriota > Cyanobacteriia > PCC-6307 > Cyanobiaceae > Prochlorococcus_A. The sequence goes on from CABZLA010000009.1 coordinate 39,039, forward strand.
TAAGTGGTGGTTCAACTCCTAAATCTGTATATCAATTACTATCAGAAAGAGATATTGAATGGGAGAAAGTTGATATTTTTTTAGGTGATGAGAGGTGTGTTGATCCTAAATCTGAATTAAGTAACTCTCTGATGTTAAAAAATTCCTTGCTAACTAATTATGGTTCTAAAGCCTTCTTTTATAAGATTTTTAGTGATAAAAAAGTTGACGATAATATCTCTAAAAATTTATTAATTTCTAAATTAAATGAAAAATGTAATTGTAAACCTCCATCTTTTGATTTAACTTTATTAGGCCTTGGAGATGATGGTCATACCGCTTCATTATTTCCATATCAGAAAGATAATAATGCTGATGATTTAGTGATTTTTAACGAGGGTAAGGGGCTTAAAAGAATTTCTCTAACACCTAAAGTACTCTCTGCTTCTTCAAATATAATATTTTTAGTTAGTGGAGCTTCTAAACAATTAGCACTCCAGAGGTTATTGGATAAAGATGAATCTCAAGAAAGGACTCCTTCTAAACTAATTAAATCAAGTAACCAGATATCAATATTTTGCGATGAAGAATCTTCAAAAGAATTATCAATTTAGTTAAAGTCTATATCAATTCTAAACTAATTAATGAGTAATAAAAAAGTTTTATTCCAGAAAAAAGAGTTTGAAGGATGGAAAACCTTAAATGATACTGTTATGGGTGGTTCAAGTTCTGCTTATTGCGAAAATACCAATTCTGGGTTGCTATTAAAGGGAAATATCATAGAGAAAGCTGGAGGCTTTGTTAGTTGTAGATCATCGATATATAAACCTTCATTAGATATTAAAGAGTATCAATCTTTTGAATTAAAAATAGATGGTCAAGGAAGAACCTTTAAATTTGCAGTCGCATGCGAAGATGACATCCTTGGCCTGACAGAATTTATTCCTGGTGGTCTGCGATGGATAAAATCATTTCCTACTAAAAAATTTGGAACAACTAAGATAGAAATTCCTTTTAATTCTCTTAATCCATCAGTAAGAGCTAATAAGGTCCGTTTCCCTTTCAAATTCAAACCATCAAAAATTAAGAGATTACAACTGCTACATTCAAAATTTGGAGATGATGGTCTACTTAATGATGGATTCAAATCGGGTCCAATAAAAATTTTAATAAAATCAATCAGTGTTCTTTGAAGATTTTGATGAAAAATTTAATACTTTAATTGCTAAGTCTGCAGATTTAACAAATAAACCTTTTCTGCACTCAGTCGTAAAGATTAATGGGGAATATGAAGGAGATAATGTAGATATTGATTTAACTGTAAATATTTTATGTAGAGATAATGAAGGGAAAAGATTAGATATTTATGATCTTGAGTTGGAACTTTTTAAATCAAATAGTGAATTAGTTTTAGTTATTTCCAAGCTGAACTTTCCTGATGAACCTATTTTATGGAGTGGTGTAAAAACAATATGGATGAATAGTAGTGATGGCAAAAAATGCTCTCCACCAAAATATAGTTCAAGATTGGAGAACCTTTCTACGAGGATAAAAAATTTTATTACTTAGAACAGTTTATTAGGAGATTATTCTTCCAAATCTGTAACGGCTCCAAGGCTTGAGGTGCTAACAATTCTTGAATATTTAGAAAGAACTCCTTTTTTATATTTTTTACTTGGCTTTTCCCAGTTAATTCTTCTCATTTCTAATTCCCTATCAGATAGTTCAACTTCGATTAATTGGTTTTTCGCATCAACAGTTATTAAATCGCCTTCTTTTATTAACGCTATATTTCCTCCAACTGCTGCCTCAGGTGCAATGTGGCCAACAACTAGGCCATAGGTGCCTCCACTAAATCTACCATCAGTTATGAGAGCTACTTTTTCTCCAAGTCCTTGTCCAACAATTGCGGATGTGGGTGCCAACATTTCTCTCATTCCTGGTCCGCCCACAGGACCTTCATTTCTTATAACAACAACATTACCAGCTTTAATATCATTATTCAAAATTGATTTAAGACAATCCTCCTCACTCTCAAAAATGCGAGCAGGTCCTTTTAATACAGGATTCTTTATTCCACTAATTTTGGCTACACAACCTTCCGAGGCTAAGTTACCTTTTAGAATCGCTAAGTGACCTTTTTTATAAAGCGGATTATCAATATCTCGAATGACATCCTGATTCTCTGGAGGTTTATCTGGAATATCTTTTAAGGATTCAACTATTGTTTTACCCTCTATGTTTCTACAATTACCATGTATCAAACCTGCGTTTAGAAGTATTTTCATAACTTGTGGTATTCCACCTGCCTTATGAAGATCGACTGTTACGTATTTACCGCTGGGTTTTAAGTCGCAAATTACAGGTACTTTTTGTCTTATTCTTTCGAAATCATCAATATTGATATCTATACCTGCTGTATTTGCTATTGCTAATATATGAAGAACGGCATTAGTTGAACCTCCAATTGCCATAATGACAGATATTGCATTCTCAAATGATTCTTTAGTCATGAGAGTTAAAGGTCGAATGTCTTTTCTAATTGCATCAACTAATATTTCAGCACTTTTTTCAGCGCTAACTTCTTTCTCATAATCTTCAGCTGCCATTGTTGAACTATAAGGAAGACTTAAACCCAAGACTTCTATAACGGCAGACATGGTATTAGCTGTAAACATTCCTCCACAACTTCCAGCTCCTGGGATACAATTTTTTTCAACTTCAATTAATCTCTTCTCATTTATTTTCCCAGAAGTTAATTGTCCAACAGCTTCAAATGCACTGACAACTGTAAGATCTTCACCGTTTAATTTACCAGGTTTTATTGTTCCTCCATAAATAAATATGGATGGGATATTCATTCTTGCAATTGCAATCATTGCTCCTGGCATATTTTTATCACAACCTCCAATAGCTAAAACCCCGTCCATACTTTGCGCATTGCATGCTGTTTCGATTGAATCAGCTATAACCTCTCTTGAAACTAGGGAATATTTCATTCCCTCTGTTCCCATAGAGATTCCATCACTTACGGTGATGGTTCCGAACATCTGAGGCATTCCTCCTGCTTCTCTTATTGACTCTTCAGCTTTTAGAGCTAACTTGTTTAATCCCATATTGCATGGTGTGATAGTACTAAATCCATTAGCAACTCCAATAATTGGTTTAGTAAAATCTTCATCACTAAAACCAACAGCTCTTAACATTGATCTGTTGGGAGATCTTTGGACACCTTTAGTTATTGCAGATGATCTTAATTTATTCATTTGATTTGAGAACCTTTTTTATTTTATTGTCCTAACTCCTCAAGTTGCCTCCTTACATCAGCAATTGCAGAATTAAGCTCTTCAACTTTCTGCTCTAATTTATCCCCGTCAACGTCTTTAATGTTTTCGTTAGTGTCAATAGCCTCTGAACCATCTTGAATTCTAGATGAATACATCATTGCTTTTTGTTTCTTTTCTTCTTTTCTTTTATCTGCTTCGGAGATTAACCACCATGCCAAACCTGCCGCTCCGATAAAAGCCCCACTTATTAAAGATAAAAAATTATTTGAAGACGAATCTCTATATTCAGACATTGGTAATTAATTTCTATTTATATTATATCTTAGTTCTTATCTGAAAATATAGTACTCAAACGCAATAAAGGGTTTCCAATTCCGGGCTTCAACAAATTTGAATTTTCGTCTTCTTCATCGATACAAGATGTATATATAACTTGTTGAGGAAATATCTTTGCAATTTCATTTAGACCTTTATTGCTGCAAATGGATGAAATTAATAAAATCCTGTTAGATTCAACCCCTAATCTTTTTAAGTTAATAAGAGTTTCAATTGGATTTGATTTCATCTTTATTTGATCTGAATAAACCATAACACCAACATTTTCTTCGATTTTTGTTGGTAATTCTCCTAACAAAAGAGTTGAATTTGGGATCACTTCTTTTGCTCCGTACCATAAGGATAATCCTTCAGGCATTATAGCTATTACTTTTATTGGATAATCATTATTTATAAACACACCTTCTGCCTCTCCATTATCTGTTTTTATCGACTCTTTTTTATATGGAAGCCAATCTCTTAACGCTTCATAAGTTAGCCATTTTCCTAATTGTTCATACCCAGTTGAATATAAAATATTAGGAGTATTTTTCTCTCTTAAAATTGAAAGCCAATGTTTTATTAATGGATGAGGAGGAACAATAACCTTTAGTGACATTGCCATATATTTTCCTTTAAGATGGTGATACAAACTTTAAAACCCTAGATCTAAAATACATTTTTATTATGATTAAATCAATTAATTTTCCTTCCCTCAAGAATGCTTTAATAACTATATTTTTTATTGGAATCCTATTTTTTAATTTTGTAAACTCTGCTTGGGCTAAACGACCTCCAGAAATAAGAAATCAGCAAGACCTTGATTTAGAGGAAGATATGCATGGTCAAGATCTTAGTGGTAATGAATTTGTAAAGTTCAATTTAAATGGATTTGATTTTAGTCAAAGTAACTTGGAGGGCGCAGTTTTTAATAATAGTAAATTGCAAAACGCAACTATGACTGGAGCTAATCTTAGTGACGCTTTAGCATATGCAACAGATTTTACAGACGCAGATCTTTCAGATGTGAATTTCACAAATGCTTTATTAATGGAAAGTAATTTTGAAGGGGCTAAGATTGATGGTGCAGATTTTACGAATGCAGTTCTTAGCCGTATACAACAAAAAGAATTATGTGAAATAGCAAATGGTACTAATAGTTCGACAGGAGAAAGTACAGAATATAGTCTTGGTTGTTAAAAAACAAATATGAATAAAAGAATACCTGTAATTGTAATTTCTGGGTTTCTTGGTTCAGGTAAGACTACTTTTTTAAGATATTTACTTAGAGAGAGCAATAAAAAATTTGGGTTAATAATTAACGAATTTGGTGATGTTGGGATTGATGGAGACTTGGTTAAAAGCTGTAATGGCTGTGATGATTCAGATGAAGGCTGTATTATTGAATTAAATAATGGTTGTTTATGTTGCACCGTTCAAGATGATTTTATTCCCTCGATAAAATCACTTTTAAATTTTAATCCTGACATAGAAGCAATAATCATTGAGACGAGTGGACTTGCCTTACCCTTACCATTGATACAGGCACTTAATTGGCCTGAGATAAGGACATCAATATATCTTGATCTCGTGATTGGCATAGTCAATGGAGAGTCAATGCTTAAGGGCTCTCCAATAAATGATTTAAATGAAATAACTAATCAGTACTATGAGTTAAATAAGATTGACCATAATGCATCCATTGACGAACTCTTTGAAGAAC